>DATKAS010000049.1:0-18934 GCA_035497855.1 Acidimicrobiales bacterium | reverse complement strand
GAAGCAGCTCCTGGACGCGGTCGACGCGATGCCCGACACCGCGTGGGATGGTGCGATCCGCACCGCGCTCGGCCGCGAGACCACGGGCGCCGAGGTGCCGTGGATGCGGGTGCGCGAGAACTGGGTGCACGCAATCGATCTTGCGGCCGGCGCACGCGTCGATCAGCTCCCCGATGGCGTGGTCGTCGCGTTGGCCGACGAAGTCGCGCAGGTGATGGGCGCTCGCGAGGGGAGTCCGTCGGTCGCGCTCGAGGCGACCGACTCCTCCCGAAGCTGGACGCTCGGAGACGGCGCTGTGGTCGTCAAGGGCACGCAAGCCGCCCTGCTCGCGTGGCTGATCGGCCGCAGCAGGGGCGAGGGGCTTCAGGCTTCGAACGGCGCGCTTCCGCCCGCTCCTCGCTGGCTCTGACCCGACCGCTCGACGAGATTGATGATTCGGGGGCGCTCTGCGACCCCCAATTCGTCAATCTCGTGGCATGCGGGGAGTTCGCACCGCACAGACCTCGCTCGACCCGATGGGGCCGACTTCGTCGTGCAGGCGGCAGTGGGCGACCGACACTCCGTCCGCCGCGACGCGGTCCGCGTACTCGACTCCGATCCACTCGCCCTCGGGGAGCCGAGCGATGTAGAGCGCGAGATCCGCGTTGATGTACTCGAGGCCTTCCGATGCGGAGTTGGCAAGGGGGCTCGCGAAGTCCGAGACCACCGCGGCCCGGATGAACGGCGTGAGCGCCTCGCCCGTGACGAGCGGGCGGAGCTCGCGCAGCCAGGTGCGTCGGGGCCCGACCGCCCCGAAGCCCATGCCGTCGACCGGCCGCACTTCGAACGGTGCCTCGAACTCGTTCTCGCCTGGCCCCGGCACGGTCGAGTCCCACGCGGCCGTCAGTGGTGCGTCGTCGACCGGCGCGTCGCTCTTGCGCAGGTACAGCGCGGTGCCACGGGCCACGTCGACGCCCCCGACTTGGATGAACGCGTCCGCGATGCGCACCCGCCCACCCGCACGCACGAGCGATGTCGAGACGCGGGTCTCCTTCATGCCCGGCGACTTGAACAGGTCGACCGTGAGTCGTACCGGCACGAAGTCGGGGTCACCGTGATCTCGGTCGATCGCCCACGCGGCCAGCCCGCCGAGCAGCCGGCCGTGCATCATGTCCTCTGCCCAGGGGCCCCGCGCCTCGGGGACGGGCATGAGCGCGTCGCCGTCCGGTTCGAAGAACCCTGCTTCGTCCATGTGGCCGACCGCTAGCTCTCGAGCAGCTCGCGCGCTCGCTCGATGGGACGCCCGATCACGACGCGATCACCCTTCACGAGCAACGGCCGTTGCATCAAGCGTGGATGCTCGAGCAGGAGGTCGACGACGGCCTTCGGCGTCGTGTAGTCGTCGGGGTCGAGCCCGAGCGACTCGAAGAACGAGTCCTTCCGCACGAGGTCGGCGGGCGGCGAGCCCTCGAGGTGGGTCACGAGCCAGGTGAGCTTCTCGCGCGTCGGCGGTTGCTTCAGGTACAGCACCAGGTCGGCGTCGGCACCGAGCTCCTCGGCCATGCCCACGACCTTCGTCGACGTGGAGCACTGCGGGTTGTGGAAGATCGTCACGGGTGCGTCGGCCACGACGCCGAGGCTATCCGCCGCCGTAAAGCGTCGGCACCCGAAGGGCGCGGTACACGAAGTAGCTCCCGCCGTCGATGCGCACCTCGAACACGACGGTGCCGCCTTCGTCTCCCGTCGGCTGCACCTCTTGGATGAGCGAGCTCACCCCGGCGGGATCGGTGATGCCGCCGTTGTCGATGAGGATGTTGCCGTTCGGCTGATGATCCGCATCACCGACGAAGAACGCCCAGAGCTGACGACCGTCGACCAATGACCGCATCTCCCACTTCTGGGTCACGGTCTTGTTCGTCTCGTCGAGGTCGAAGAGCACAGCGCGGCTGTAGGGGTGCTTCGTGATGTCGGGCGAGTTGAGGTCGGTGCCGGGCCGCATGTTGCCGTTGTCGTACAGGAGGATCGAGCCGTCGTCTTGCACCTCGACGGCGTGCTGGTAGTACTGCAGCTCGCCGGATCCCTGCATGGTGAAGTCACCGCCCGGGCCGAGCCGCCACAGCAGGTCACCCGACGTGCCGTTCGCGTCGTCGGCGTACCGGATCGCGAGGACCGCGCTCATGTGCCGCGACGACACGATCAGCGCGTTCCGCTTCTCGTCGAACACGACGGCGTTCGCGTGCGTCCAGTCCTTCACGTCGCCGAAGCTCGTGTACATGAAGACCGGCACGGCGAAAGCAGGAGCGAAGGGGCAGATGTTCGAGTCGGCCGGGTTCGTCTGCGGGTGGAAGTAGTCGGCGAGGTGCCATTCGTGCACGACCTTGCCGGTGTCCGGCTCGAACTCCACGACGATGTCAGAGATCAGCTGGTACGTGCCGGTGAACTTGTCGGGCGTCTCGCCGCACATCGGCTTGGTGAACCCACTCACCTGCTTCAGCTCGGTGCTGAGCGTGATGATGTTGCCGTCGGGCATGGTGTGGATCTCGTGATGCATCGAGTCGACGGCGACGGGGATCGCGTTCGGCCCCGCGATCGTGCGGCCGTACTCGTCCTTCGCGAGCCGGCCGAGCTCGAGGGTGCCCGCCCATTCGCGGACGACGTTGCCGAGCACGTCGATCTCCCGCGCGCCCATGTCGTTGTACTCGTAGAGGATGTGGCCGTCGTCGAGCATGCGCGCGTCGCCGATCGGTTCCGGCGCCTGGTGGTACCAGACGACCTGCCCTTCGGCATCGACTGCGACGAGCAGACCGAGCAACGGCGGTGGCTGGCCGGCTGCAGGCGGGGGCGCGGCGCGCAAGGTGATGGGGAAGAGCGTCACGCCGGGTGCCATTTGCGTCGGGTCGCTCTTCACCAACAGCGCCGGGATCTCCGGAGGGAGCGCGCCGGTCGTGAACGTGACGGGTGGCGCGGATGCCGTCTGGCCGGCCTCATCGGTCGCAGTCACTGTGATCGTGTACGTGGACGACGCGCGCATCCCGACTGCTGGGATGTCGTGATCGGTCGACGGATCGGTCTGCGCCTTCTCGGTGCGATCCGAACCCGGGCCCACGATGTGGAGGTCGACCGTGGCGGCAGTCGACGTCGTGAACGCGAGCGACGCGCTGAGGGTGCTGTTCGGGTTCGGGGTCACCGTGACCGCGCTCACCGTGAGCGGCGAGGGAGAGGTCGTGGACGCGGCGGCGGTCGCCTCGGCAGTCGCCGCCGGTGCCGAGCTCGCCGTGCTCGAGCTGTCGTCCGATGTGCACGCGCCCAAGCCGACAGCCGCCGCGAAGACGCATGCCAGAACCGCCCCCCGTCCTCGCATCGGGCGCACCTTAGGAGAACGTCGCGGGCGAATCGCAGCAGGTGGGGAAAGGCCCTTCGCTAGCCTGACCCGGTGCCCGAGTTCCGCACCCCGACGGGGACGCGCGACATCATGCCCCCGGAGTCAGCCCGCTGGGCTCGACTCGTCGCGCTCTTCGCGGACCTCGCGGAACGCGCCGGCTACGGGCTCATCGTGTCGCCGATGTTCGAAGACGTCGGCGTGTTCGAGCGCGTCGGGGAGTCGACCGACATCGTCCGCAAGGAGATGTACGACTTCGAGGACAAGGGCGGCCGCCACCTCGCGCTGCGCCCCGAGGGCACCGCGTCCGTCGTTCGTGCCTACATCGAGCACCGCCCGCCCGCGCCCTGGAAGACCTGGTACGTCGGCCCCAACTTCCGGTACGAGCGCCCCCAGGCGGGCCGCTACCGGCAGCACCACCAGCTCGGAGCCGAGGCGATCGGCACCGACGATCCGGACGTCGACGTCGAGATCATCGCCCTGCTCGCATCTGTGTACCGAGGTGTCGGGCTCCGGCAGTACGCGCTGCGCCTGAACTCGATCGGTGACGCAGGCTCTCGCCCGCGGTACCTCACGGCGCTGCGTGCCCACCTCGACGCGCACGCTGCGGATCTCTCCGAGCAGAGCAAAGCGACGCTGCAGGTGAACCCCCTGCGCGTGCTCGATTCGAAGCGCGAGCAAGACGCTCCGATCGTCGCGACCGCGCCCAAGACCATCGACTACCTGTCGCCGGAAGCGGCGGTCCACTTCGAGCGCGTCCAACAAGGGCTTCGCTCGCTCGGCATCCCGTTCGTGATCGACCCCTTGCTCGTGCGCGGCCTCGACTACTACGCCCGCACCACGTTCGAGTTCGCGAGCGACGCGCTCGAGTCCGCACAGAACGCGATCGGTGGGGGCGGACGGTATGACGGCCTGGCCGAGCAGCTCGGCGGTCCGCCCACGCCCGGGATCGGCTTCGGTGCCGGCATCGAGCGCGTCCTGCTCGCGTGCGACGCCGAGGGCGTGTTCGAGGCGCCGGACGCGACGGTCGACGTGTGGGTCGTCGACACGACCGGCGAGGGTCATGCGCTCCTCCTCACCAGCGAGCTGCGCGGCGCAGGCGTCTCGGCTGACCGAGCGTTCGACGCGCGGTCGATGAAGTCGCAGATGAAGGCGGCCGATCGCTCCGGGGCACGGCTCGCGCTGATCGTGGGCTCCGACGAGATCGCCTCGGGCACGGTGACGGTCCGCGACCTCCGCCACACCGGTGCCGAAGGTGAGCCCGGTCAGCAGGCCGTCCGCCGAGAAGAGGTCATCGACTACGTGAGGAAGTCACTGTGAGCCTGCACCAATGAGCTTTCGCACGGACTACTGCGGCGAGCTCCGCTCCGCCGACGCCGGCCGCACGGTGTCGGTCTGTGGATGGGTCGCGCGCCGGCGTGAGCACGGGGAACACCTCGCGTTCGTCGATCTGCGCGATCACACGGGTCTCGTGCAGTGCGTCGTCGACGGCGCGCACGATCTGCGCTCCGAATACGTCGTGTGCGTCACGGGCACGGTGCGACCGCGTCCCCAGGGCACGGTGAACCCCAACCTGCCGACGGGCGAGATCGAGATCGGTGATTGCGCCGTCGAGGTGCTGTCGGTCGCCGAGCCGCCGCCCTTCCCGATCGACGAGCGTGCCGACAACGTCGACGAGACCGTGCGCCTGCGCTACCGGTACCTCGACCTGCGCCGCGAGCGCATGCAGCGCAACATCCGCATCCGCAGCCGGATCAACAGCGCGGTCCGCACCGCGATGGAGCGCCAGGGCTTCGTCGAGGTCGAGACGCCGATGCTGATGGCGTCGACTCCCGAGGGCGCCCGAGAGTTCCTCGTGCCCTCGCGGCAGCAGACCGGATCGTTCTACGCGCTGCCGCAAAGCCCACAGCTGTTCAAGCAGCTGCTGATGGTCGGCGGCATCGACCGCTACTACCAGATCGCCCGTTGCTTGCGTGACGAGGACCTGCGCGCCGATCGCCAGTACGAGTTCATGCAGCTCGACGCCGAGGCCAGCTTCGTCGACCAGGACGACGTCCTCGAGTTCATCAGCGAGGCCGTGCTCGACGCCGCAGAGGCGGTCCTCGGCGAACGCCCGCCCACGATCGATCGGATGACGTGGCACGACGCGATGGACATCTACGGCGTGGACAAGCCCGACCTCCGCTTCGACATGCGGCTCGTCGAGCTCACGCCCGTCTTCGCTGGCACCGAGTTCAAGGCGTTCGCAGGAGCTGCTGCGATCAAGGGCATCCGGGTGCCGGGTGCGGGTGACACGACACGCAACCAGCTCGACTCCCTGACCGATCGTGCGAAGTCACTCGGCGCGAAGGGTCTCGTGTGGATGCGCGTCGGCGATGGTCGAGTGCTCGATTCACCAGTCGCGAAGTTCCTTTCGGCCGACGAGCAGGTCGCGCTCGTCGACGCGCTCGAAGTCGAGTCGGGCGACCTCGTCCTGATCGTCGCCGACGAGTGGATGACGACGTGCGAGGTCCTCGGCCAGCTGCGCAACGACCTCGGCCGTCCTCCCGTGTACGAGGGGCCGTATCGATACGTGTGGGTCGTCGACTTCCCCATGTTCGTCGGGATGAGCGAGGACGGGCACCCGAAGCCCGCCCATCATCCCTTCACGCGTCCGCACCCGGACGACATCGACAAGCTCGAGACCGACCCCATGTCGGTCCGCAGCCGCGCGTACGACCTCGTGCTGAACGGATGGGAGCTCGGGTCGGGCTCGATCCGGATCCACGAGCCCGAGCTGCAGCAGCGGATCTTCGACCTCCTCGGCATCGGCGAGGAGGAGGCCAACTCGCGGTTCGGCTTCTTCCTCACGCCGTTCAAGTACGGCGCGCCGCCCCACGGCGGCTTCGCGTTCGGGCTCGATCGCTTGGTGGCGATCCTCGCGGGGGAGGAGAACATCCGCGAGGTCATCGCCTTCCCGAAGACGCAGTCCGGTGCCGACCCGATGACCGGCTCACCGACTCCCGTCGACGCGAAGCAGCTCGCGGTGCTCGGGTTGCGCACCCTTCCACCTACCTCGTGACGGCTCGGTAGGGTCGGCGCATGCGCTCGCTTCGCACTCCCGACGATCGGTTCGCGAACCTCCCTGGCTGGCCGTACGCCCCGCACTACACCGAGGTGCCCGATGGCGAGGGGGGCACCCTGCGCGTGCATCACGTCGACGAAGGACCTGCGGATGCGGCTCCGATCCTGTGCATGCACGGCGAGCCATCGTGGGCGTACCTGTACCGGAAGATGATCCCGGTGCTCACCGCCGCGGGGCATCGCGTGCTCGCACCTGATCTCGTCGGCTTCGGTCGCAGCGACAAGCCGACCGAGCTCGACGACTACACCTATCAGCGCCATGTCGACTGGATGACCGCGTGGATGAAGGCGGTCGACGTGCAGCACGCCACGTTCGTCGGACAGGACTGGGGCTCGCTCATCGGGCTCCGCCTCGTCGCGGAGAACCCCGATCGCTTCGATCGCATTGTGCTCGCGAACGGGATGCTGCCGACCGGAGACGCGTCTCCGGGTGAGGCGTTCCTCCGCTGGCGTGAGTACTCGCAGACGACGCCGAACTTCCACGTCGGCGGCATCGTCAAAGGCGGGTGTCGCACCGAGCTGCCCGACGAGGTGATCGCGGCATACGACGCGCCGTTCCCGGACGACTCGTACAAGGCAGGCGCGCGGAAGTTCCCGGTGCTCGTACCGATCTCGCCTGACGATCCCGCGGCCGGCCCGAACAAGAAGGCGTGGGAAGTCCTCGAGAAGTGGGAGAAGCCGGCGCTCACCGCGTTCAGCGACGAAGACGCCATCACCCGCGGCGGCGATCGAGTGTTCCAAGCCCGCGTGCCGGGCACGAGGGGCCAGCCCCATACGACGATCCATGGCGGTGGCCACTTCCTCCAGGAGGACAAGGGCGAGGAGCTCGCCAACGTCATCGTGGAGTGGCTCATCCAGCGCTGAGGTGGGTCATGATGGAGGCATGCGTGTCGGGCTCTTCTTCTTCGGTGGCGTCGAGATCGACGATGCCGGAGCGGGGCCGCCGGCGCCGACGAGCAGGCGCTACGAGCAGAAGCACTTCTGGCACGCGCAAGAGCGCTTGCTCGACATGGGCGTGCGGGCCGAGGAGCTCGGCTACGACAGCTACTGGCTGACCGAGCACCACTTCCAGTACGAGGGCTACGAGGTCGTCCCGAACGGCATCTTGTTCGGCGCGTTCCTCGCCGAGCGCACGAGCCGCATCCGCATCGGCACGATGTTCAACATCATCGGCCAGTGGCATCCGCTGCGGCTCGCCGAGGACTTCGCGACGCTCCACAACCTGTCGGGTGGCCGCGGCATCCTCGGCGTGGGCCGAGGCACGGTCCCGCGTGAGATCCAGCCCCTCTCCGGCAACCGGGTGTCGATCGGCTCGTTCGACAACCCCGACATGGCCGACGCCGATCGCATCAACCGCGAGATCACCGACGAGTCGATCGAGATCATCAAGCTCGCGTTCGAGAACGAGACTTTTTCGTTCAAGGGCAAGTACTTCGAGCTGCCACCGCCAGGCATCCCCGATCGTGGGGGCTTCGTCGAGACGCTCACCCTGATCCCGCGTCCGAAGTACCCGTACGAGATCTGGCAGGCGATCACGTCACCTCCGACGCTCGAGCACGCGCCGACGCTCAGCCACGGCGGCGTGTTCTGGAACCAGAACCACAGGTTCATCAAGCGGTTCTTCGATCGGTATGGGGAGGTCTGGGCCGAGTCACACGACGGCGCGGAGCTCGGTCCCGGCGAGAAGCGCATGTTGGTCCTCAACGTGCGCGTCGAAGACACGTATGAGGAAGCGCTCGATTCGGCGCGACCCGGTCACGACGAGTTCTGGAAGTTCCTGGGTCCGTACGGGTGGAGTCGCGGGTACGCCGGTGACGACGGCAAGCCGGTCGCGCCCGGTCTCATCCCGACGCTCGAGAACTCGCTCGGACAGAAGACGTGGGTCGTGGGCACGCCCGAGCAGGTCGCCGAAGGGATCGCGTTCTACAAGGACCTGCTCGGGTTGCAGGACCTCGTGCTCTTCCCGAACTTCTCGGGCGACACCTATGAGAAGACGGACGAGCAGATGACCCGTCTGGCCGAAGAGGTGCTTCCTCTCGTCAAGTGATCTCTTCTCGTCGGCTGCGGCCGAGCGCTTGAAGCGCCAGGCACCGCTCGCCGCGCGTCTTCGTCCCACCCGGCTCGACGACGTCGTGGGGCAGGAGCACCTGCTCGCAGAAGGCAAGCCCCTGCGCCGGCTCATCGAGGCCGACCGCCTCTCGTCGGTGATCTTCTGGGGCCCGCCGGGCACCGGGAAGACGACCCTTGCTCGGTTGATTGCGGACGCAACGACGAGCGCATTCGTGCCGCTCAGCGCTGTGAACGCTTCGGTGAAGGACGTGCGTGAGGTCATCGCCGGTGCGCAGCAGCGGCTCGGCCAGCACGGCCAGCGCACGATCCTGTTCCTCGACGAGATCCATCGCTTCAACAAGGCCCAGCAGGACGCGCTGCTGCCGTCGGTCGAGGACGGGTTGATCATCCTGATCGGCGCGACGACCGAGAACCCCTACTTCGAGGTCAACCCGCCGCTCTTGTCGCGTTCGACGTTGTTCCGGCTCGAGCCGCTGTCGGAGGATGCGCTCACCACGCTCGCGCGGCGCGGGCTCGAGCTCGAGGGGGCGACCGCGGACCACGAAGCGATCGCCTACCTCGTGTCGAGGGCGGGCGGCGACGGGCGCCAGATCCTCACGGCGTTGGAGGTGGCGATCGCGCTCGCGGGCGAGCACGGCAAGCACGTGACCGAGGACGACGTGGTCGCCGCGCTCGGCACCAAGGCGATCCGCTACGGCATCGACGACCACTACGACGTGATCAGCGCGTTCATCAAGTCGCTCCGAGGATCGGATGTGGATGCGGCGCTGCACTGGCTCGCCCGCATGCTGGAAGCGGGGGAGGACGCGCGCTTCATCGCTCGTCGCATGGTGATCTTCGCGTCGGAGGACGTCGGGATGGCCGACCCGATGGCGCTGCTGATCGCGAACGCCGCAGCGCACGCGGTCGAGTACGCGGGGCTCCCCGAGGCGCAGCTCAACCTGTCGCAGGCCGTCATCCACCTCGCGACCGCGCCGAAGTCGAACCGCGCCGCGCTCGGCATCTGGAACGCCCGTGAAGACGTGCGCAACGGCGTGGGAGGCGAGGTGCCGCCGCACCTCCGCGGCACTGGCTACCGCGGTGCAGCGACCCTGGGCCACGGCGAGGGCTACGTGTACCCTCACGACGACCCGAGGGGGTGGGTCGAGCAGCAGTACGGTCCCGATGACTTCGGCGGCCGGGTGTACTACGAGCCCTCCGACCACGGGTTCGAGCAAGACGTACGGCGCCGCATGGACGAGCGGGAGGAGGAGCGATGACCGCAGGAGACTTGGCCCTCGTCGTCGCGACGGTGCTCTGCGCCCTCGGGTTCACCGCGCTGGTCGTCGCGCTGCTCTTCGTGTTCCGGTCGTTGACGGAGCTGCGTGGTGCGGTCGACAAGCTGACCGCCGAGACGCAGCCGCTGCTCGCCGAGATGCGGCGGTCGGTCGACGAGGCCCGTGACGACCTCGACCGGTTCGACAAGGTGCTGGGCTCGGCCGAGGCGATCTCGTCTTCGGTCGAAGGGGCGTCGCGGGTGGCTCGGGCCGCGTTCGCGACGCCGGTCATCAAGACGGTCGCGATCGCGTCGGGCACGACGCGCGCGGCGAGGAGGTTCCGTCGGCGATGAAGCGAGTGGTCTGGTTCACGGTCGGCGCGGCCGCTGGCGTCGCCGGCACGGCATGGACCCAGAAGAAGGTCAAGCAGGCCGCCGCCGCCGCGAGGCCGCGAGCGGTCGCGAACCGGGCCGCTGGTGTCGTTCGCCAGCGCGGGTCCGACCTCGTCGACGCGATCCGCGAGGGCCGCCTCGCCATGCAGCAGAAGGAGGCCCAGCTGCGCGCCGAGCTCGACGGGCCGGGCGAAGTGGTCGAGGTGCTCGAGATCGCCACCCCGACGCGGCGGAGTCGCCGCGTCGTCCGCGTCCGCGTCCCCCGCCGCTAGCCGACCGTTTGCGCGCCAGCCCGACGCATCGTCGCTCTGGCGCGCAAACGCACGGAGGCGGCCAAAGCCCCGCCGGTAGGCTGGATCGACCATGGCGAGGAAGCTGACCGCGAACGAGCTGCGCCGCACCTTCACGGGCTACTTCGCGGACCGCGACCACACGATCGTGCCGTCGGCGAGCGTCATCCCGCACGACCCGAGCGTGCTCTTCACGGTCGCGGGCATGGTCCCGTTCAAGCCGTACTTCACCGGCGACGAGGTGCCTGCGTACAAGCGGGCGACCTCAGTGCAGAAGTGCGTCCGCGCCGGGGGCAAGCACAACGACCTCGACGACGTCGGCCGCACCGCTCGTCACCTGGTCTTCTTCGAGATGATGGGGAACTTCAGCTTCGGCGACTACTTCAAGGCTGACGCGATCCCCTTCGCGTGGGAGCTGTACACCGAGGTGCTCGGGCTCGACCCCGAGCGGATGTGGATCACCGTCCACACCAGCGACGACGAGGCGGAGCAGATCTGGCACGAGGCGGTCGGTGTCCCGATGGACCGCATCCAGCGCCTCGACGAGGACAACTTCTGGCGGATGGGGGAGACGGGCCCGTGTGGTCCGTGCTCCGAGATCTTCTGGGACATGGGCGAGAAGTTCGGCGCACCAGGCGGGCCGGCGCACGGCGGAGACGAGCGCTACGTCGAGATCTGGAACCTCGTCTTCATGCAGTACAACCAGCAAGCGAACGGCGAGATGGTGCCGCTTCCGAAGCCGAGCATCGACACCGGGGCGGGCCTCGAGCGCAACCTCGTCGTGCTGCAGGACGTCGAGTCGATCTGGCAGATCGACCTCATGGTGCCGCTGATCGAGGAGGCGCAGCGGGCGACCGGTGCGCGCATCGGCACGTCCGAGAGCAGCGATGTGAGCCTGCGGATCATGGCGGAGCACGCGCGGTCGAGCGCGGTCCTCGTGAACGACGGGGTCTTCCCCTCGAACGAGGATCGTGGCTACGTGCTGCGCCGCATCATCCGCCGCGCGGTGCGTCATGCGTTCCTCCTCGGCAGCGACAAGCTCGTGATGCCGGCGATGATCGACCGCGCGATCGAGGTCATGGGCGACGCCTACCCCGACCTCGTGCGCAACCACGACTTCATCACGAGCGTGGTGGTGCGCGAGGAGGAGCGGTTCCGCGAGACCATGCGGCACGGCCTCGCGATCTTCGACGAGGAGGTCGATCGGCTCACCGCGCCGAAGGTGCTGCCCGGCGACGTCGCGTTCCGGCTGCACGACACCTTCGGGTTCCCACTCGAGCTCACGCAGGAGATCGCGGCAGAGCGCGGCATCGACATCGACACCGTCGGTTTCGACGCGGCGATGGCGGAGCAACGCCGCCGCGGCAAGGACGCGCGCAAGGCCGGCACCCAGCACGCGGATGCCGACGCGTACCGCGAGCTGCTCGAGCAGTTCGGGCAGACCGAGTTCACGGGGTACATCGAGGGCGAGTCGAAGAGCCACGTCCTCGCGGTGCTGCCCACCGATGAAGACGGAGTCGTCGAGGTCTTCCTGGACCGCACCCCGTTCTATGCGGAGAGCGGTGGTCAGATCGGCGACACGGGCACGATCCGCACCGACACCGGCGCGGCGGAGGTCCTCGACACGACGTACGCGCTGCCCGGCCTTCGCCGACACGTCGCGCGCATCATCGCCGGCGAGATCGATCCGGGCCAGGAGGCGGTCGCGAGCATCGACGTCGAACGTCGAGACGCGATCCGCCGCAACCACACCGGCACCCACTTGTTGCACTGGGCGCTGCGGGAGGTGCTCGGCCCGCACGTGAAGCAGGCGGGTTCGCTCGTCGCTCCCGACAGGCTCCGATTCGACTTCAGCCACTACTCGCCCGTCACGCCAGAGGAGATCGCGAGGATCGAGGACCTCGCGAACCACGAGGTGCTGGCGAACCCGCGCGTGCGGGCGTACGAGACGACGAAGTCCGAGGCGGAGGCGCTCGGCGCGATCGCGTTCTTCGGTGACAAGTACGGCGACATCGTGCGGGTGCTCGAGGCGGGGCCGCACTCGCTCGAGCTGTGCGGCGGCACCCATGTGAAGGCACTCGGTGACATCGGCCCGATCAAGATCGTGTCGGAAGGATCAATCGGGTCGAACCTGCGTCGCATCGAAGCCATCACTGGTACCGCGACCATCGATCGGCTGCGTCACGACGAAGATGTGCTGGTGCAGGCCGCGAGCCTGGTCGGCGTGAATCCCGATCAGCTCGTCGAGGGCATCACGCGTCGTCTCGACGAGGTGAAGTCGCTGCGCGACGAGGTGAAGGCGCTGCGTCAGCAGGCCGCGGGCAGCGACGCGGCTGACCTCGCGGCCCAAGCGGTCGACGGCATCGTGATCGCGCGCCGCGACGGCACGTCGCGAGACGAGCTGCGTGAGCTCGCGCTCGCGATCCGCCAGCACCCCGGCATCCGCGCAGTCGTGCTCGGCGGCGCGCCAGAGGGTGGCGGCGCGGCGCTCGTCGCCGCGGTCACGAACGAGAGTGGCTTCAACGCGAGCGCGCTCATCGCCGACGCTGCGAAGACCGTGCAGGGCGGAGCGGGGAAGAGCCCCGACGTGGCTGTCGCCGGAGGCAAGGACGCGTCGAAGCTCGACGAGGCGCTCGCCCAGGCGCGCGCGGCAGCCACCACCGCGTGAGGGTGCTCGCGCTCGACCTCGGGTCGAAGCGCATCGGTGTCGCGGTCTCGGACCCGACCGAGTCGATCGCCTCACCAGACCGGGTCATCGAGCGCACGGGCTCTCGCGCCCGCGATCACAAGGCGATCGCGGCCGTCGTGGACGAGTGGGAGGCAGAGCTCGTGGTGATCGGCCTTCCCTTGTCGCTGAGTGGCGCGGACGGCCCCGCAGCCCGTGCGACCAGGGAAGAAGCAGCCGAGCTCGAGGCCGCGCTGACGGTCCCGGTGGTCGTCCACGACGAGCGCTTGACCACAGTGACTGCCTCGCGCACCCTCCGTGAGGCCAAAATGACCGCTGACGCGCGGCGTCGGGTCGTCGACAAGGTGGCGGCTGCGGTGCTCCTGCAATCCTGGCTCGACGAGCGAGCCTCGCGTCGCAGCCGCGAGACGGAGACGGAATGACCGACACCCACGAGGACTGGACGACCGAAGAGGTCGACGCGGGGTGGGTCGAGGACGTCGACGAGGGCTGGGCGGAGTGGGACGGCGATTACGAGTACGTCCGCCAAGGCCGTCGCTCGCGACTGAAGATCTTCTTCGGCATCCTGTTCGGCCTCCTGCTGGCCGGGCTCCTCGTCGCGGGCGGGCTCTCGCTGTGGGTCGTCCGTCAGATCAACCCGCCCGGTGAGCCGGGCGCCAAGGTCACCGTCACGGTCGACGAGGGGATGACCACGAGCGAGATCGCCGATCTGCTCGAGCGACGCGGCGTGGTCACGAACGCCACGGTCTTCCGTTGGTACGTCAGCTACAAGAAGGCGGGGCCGTTCTCACCGGGCTACTTCGAGCTCGAGCAGCGGTCGTCGATGGGCGACGTCATCAAGGTGCTCGAGACGCCACCACCCGTCACGTTCACGAACGTCACGTTCCCGGAGGGCTTCACCCTCGACAAGTTCGCGAGTCGCCTCGCGGACAAGGTGCCGCGCCTGTCGGCCGACAAGTTCCTTGCCGCGGCGAACTCCGGCCAGCTGCGTTCGAAGTACGAACCCGAGGGCGTGAACAACCTCGAAGGGCTCCTCTTCCCGGACACGTATCAAGTCGCGTCGAATGACGACGAGGCGAAGGTCATCGCCCGCCTCATGGCGCAGATGGAGAAGGTCGCGACAGAGGAGGGCGTCGACTACGCACCCTTCAAGCTGAACCTGAGCGCCTACCAGGTGCTCACGGTCGCCTCGATCATCGAGAAGGAAGCCAAGACCGACGCGGACCGACCGAAGATCGCCCGCGTGATCTACAACCGCCTCGCGCAGAACATGAACCTCGAGATCGACGCCACCGTCATCTACGCGATGGGCGGCAACGTCGACCGGCTCACGTTCGACGACATCAACAACACGAACTCGCCCTACAACACCTACAAGAACCCTGGCCTGCCGCCAGGTCCGATCTCGATGCCAGGACGAGCCTCGATCCACGCGGCGATGAACCCGGCCGATGGGCCGTGGCTCTACTACGTCGTGATCGACAAGGACGGCAACCACGCGTTCGCGACGACCCTGAAGCAGCACGAGAAGAACATCAAGATCGCTGAGCAGAACGGCGTTCGCTGAGCGTGGCGCCCACGGGCTCGACTCGGGTCGCGGCCGTCATCGGAGATCCGATCGCCCACTCGCTCTCCCCGGTGATCTTCAACGCCGCGTTCGAAGCCGCTGGGATGGACTGGGTGTTCGTCGCGTTCAGAGTGGCCGCTGGCGACACCGCTCGCGCGCTCGAGGGCGTGCGCGCATTCGGCATCGCCGGCCTTTCCGTCACGATGCCGCACAAGGACGACGCGTACGCGCTCGCTGACGAGATCACGCCCGAGGCCGAAGCGCTCGGCGCAGTCAACTGCATCGTGAACCGCGACGGCACGCTGGTCGGCCACAACACCGACGGTGACGGGTTCGTCGCCGCGCTCGCCGCCGATCGGGTGAAGGTGGCCGGTGCGCAGGTGGCAGTGCTCGGCGCGGGGGGCGCGGCGCGCAGCGTGATCGCCGCGTTGGGGCGTGCAGGAGCGGAGACGGTGGTCGTGAACCGGTCGCCGGACAAGGCGAAGGCGGCGGCGCAGCTCGGGGGACCTCGGTGCTCGATCGGTGACCGTCGGGACGTGCGGGGGGCCGACATCGTCGTGAATGCGACCTCGGTCGGGATGGGTGGGAAGGGGCTCGTGGTGCCGGCCGAGGAGCTTCGCCCCTCACAGATCGTGGTCGACCTCGTGTACCACCCTGTCGACACACCCTTGCTCTCTGCCGCCCGTGCACGCGGCGCCCGGGCGATCGACGGCGTCGGCATGCTGGTCCACCAGGGCGCCCTCGCGTTCCGCCTCTGGACGGGTGCCGAGGCGCCGATCGAGGCCATGAGCCGCGCCGCTCGCTCCGCTCTGGGCGCCAGCCGATAACACGCTCCGTGGTGGAGCGCAATGGGTCGAAATCACCACGGAACGGTTCAGTTCGCCTTGCCCGATGCCGATACGGAGAAAGTCGCACCGGAGGGGTGGGACACCAGGGGTTCGGAGGCCACTGTGGCCCTACAGGGCACGCTCGACACGTTTGCGCTCATCGACGTCTTCCGCTTGCTCGCGTCGACGAACAAGACGGGCCGGCTTCTCGTCACAGGTGATCGCGGCAACGGCAGCGTGTGGTTCGACGGTGGTGGCGTGGTCCTCGCGGCGGCGCACAACACCAAGCCGAGTGATGGCCCGGTCACCGTGATCTTCGAGCTGCTCCGACAGCACGAGGGCACGTTCGTGTTCGAGGCCGAGGTGACCACCCCCGAGGCCGGCGCGCCGAGCGACGTCGAGAACCTCATCCGCGAGGCCGAGCGCCTCCTCATCGAATGGCAGGAGATCGAAGCCGTCGTCCCGTCGGTGAGCTGCTGGGTGAGCATGTCGCCCGAGCTGCCTCGTCCCGAGGTCGTCGTCGACGGCGACCGGTGGAAGGTCATCGTCGCGACGGGCGCCGGTGCGACAGTCGCAGAAGTCGGTGACATCCTCGGTCTCGGCGAGATCGCAGTGAGCAAAGCGGTGAAGCAGGTCGTCGAGATCGGTCTGCTGACCATCTCCGACGGCGCGCCAGCTGGCGCGGCGCCGACCCGAGTCGCAGAGGTCGCGCCCGTGGTCGAGCCCGAGCCCGTCTTCTCCGAGCCGGAGCCCGAGCCTGCGTACGCGCCCGAGGCTGTGTACGAGCCCGAGCCCGAGTCCCAGCCCGAGCCGGTGATCGAGCCGGTGATCGACCTCGTGCCGGAGCCCGAGCCGGCCCATGAGCCGGAAGCGGTGAACGAGCCTGACCCCGAGCCTGAGCCGGCGCCGGCGCCGCCGCCTGCGTCCACGAGCGCAGGTGGAGCGATGGGCATCGACATCCCCGGCTTCTCGACGCTCGCACCATCGGTGCAGGTCGAGAGGGAGCCGGAGCCGGTCGCGCAGGTCCCGACGAAGGCCCAGAACGGCACGTGGGCCACACGGCTCCAGGATGCCGCGCAGCAGGAGTCGACCCCGGAGCCGCAGGACGACCCGATGCTCGAGCTCCCGAACCTCACCCCGCAGGCTGCCCGCGCGATCGCTGCCGCGGCCCAGGCGAGCACCGAGGCAGAGCGTGACGCAGCGCTCGCGATGGCGACAGGCCCGAACGACGAGCCGCTCGATCGTGACCTGCTCCTCCGGTTCCTCTCGTCGGTCAAGCGCTGACCCGACCGGTCCCCATCCCCGGCCCTCCCCAGCCCCGTCGATAGCCTTTTCCGGTGACCAGCGCCGTCATCTGCGCGCTCGCGGGCCTCGTCGTCGGCGCCTACCTGAACGTTCTGATCGACCGCATACCGATCAAGGATCCGACGGCGCGCGTCCCGCTCCACCTCCCGCCGGAGTGCTCGTGGTGCGGCGAGAGCCGAGGCGCCGGCGGGTGGATCCCGATCGTCGGCGCCGTGAAGCCCTGCCCCGAGTGCCACGAACGACCGCGACGTCGTGAGCTCGTCGTCGAGATCCTCACCGCGGCGCTCTTCGTCACGATGTCGATCAGGTTCGGCGACCCGCTCGTCACCGGCGCGTTCTGCTTCTTCTGCGCGTTCATCGTCGCGGTGTCGGCGATCGACCTCGAGCACTATCGGATCCCCGACCGCCTCGTCTTCCCCGCGCTGGTGATCTCGGTCCCAGGCGTGGTGCTCATCTCGCTCCAGAAGTCGCTGCCCGAAGCGATCCCGAGGGCGCTGCTCGGCTCGGTGACGATCTTCGGGATCCTCCTCATCTTCCACCTCATCACCCCGCGCGGGATGGGGTTCGGCGACGTGAAGCTCGGCCTGGTGCTCGGGCTGTTCACCGGGTGGCTCGCGGGCACGGTGCCCCAGGCCGCGTACCTCGCGGTGGTCGCGCTGCTCTTCGGCGCGGTGATCGGTGTCGTCGTCGGCTTGGGTGTCGCGCTCTCGAAGGGCCGCAAGGCGGCGTTCCCGTTCGGCCCCGCGCTCTGCACTGGCGCGTACCTCGTGGTGCTGTTGTCAGATCGGATCATCAGCTGAACAACCCTCCCGAACGAGGGAGGGCCCGCCGGTACGATTGACCGGTGCTGCGCTTCCTGACCGCCGGTGAGTCACACGGCCAGGCGCTCGTCGTCATCGTCGAGGGCTTGCCCGCGGGGTTGCAGGTCACGGTCGAAGACATCAGCGCGGAGCTCGCTCGCCGCCGCCTCGGCTACGGCCGCGGTCCGCGCATGCGCTTCGAGCAGGACGAGGTGCGGTTGCTCGCGGGCGTTCGTCACGGGCGCACGCTGGGTTCGCCCGTCGCCGTCGAGATCGGCAACACCGAGTGGCCGAAGTGGGTGGAGGAGATGTCGCCCGCGCCAGGCGCCACGAAGAAGCCGTTGACCCAGCCGCGCCCCGGTCACGCCGATCTCGCAGGCATGCAGAAGTACGGCTTCGACGATGCGCGTGACGTGCTCGAACGCGCGTCTGCACGCGAGACGGCGGCGCGGTCGGCAGCGGGAGCGCTCGCGAAGCGGCTCCTCGCCGAGCTCGGCGTCGAGGTGCTCTCGCACGTCGTGCAGATCGGTGCCGCGCAGTCGAAGGCAGCGGAACGTCCCGGACCTCGCGACCTCGACCGCGTGGACGACTCGTCGGTGCGTTGCTTCGACCCCTCCGCTGAGGAGGCGATGATCGCCGAGATCGAAGCCGCCGCGAAGGAGGGCGACTCGCTCGGCGGTGTCGTCGAGGTGCTCGCGTACGGCGTGCCCGTCGGTCTCGGCAGCCACGTGCACTGGGATCGAAAGCTCGACTCGCTGCTGGCGCAGGCGATCATGAGCATCCAAGCGGTGAAGGGCGTCGTGATCGGTGACGGCTTCGAGGTCGCGAGTCGACGAGGCTCGGTCGCTCACGACCCGATCACATGGAACGCCGACTCGGGTTCCTACCGTCGTGAATCGACTCTGGCGGGCGGGATCGAAGGGGGCATGTCCACCGGCGAGGTCATCGTGGCGCGCGCCTACATGAAGCCACTCGCGACGTTGAACCGCCCGGTGCTGAAGACCGTCGACGTCGTGACGAAGGAAGAGACCGTGTCGTTCAAGGAGCGCACCGACGTCACCGCAGTGCCGGCGATGGGAGTCGTCGCCGAGACGATGGTGTCACTTGTGCTCGCGAACGAGGCGCTCCGAAAGTTCGGAGGCGACTCGATGGCGGAGGTCGTCCGCAACCGCGACGGGTATGTCTCCGGCCTGTGACCACCTCGTCCTCGTCGGTCTGATGGGCGTTGGAAAGACGACCGTCGGCAAGCGTCTGTCGGCG
>DATKAS010000048.1:0-2954 GCA_035497855.1 Acidimicrobiales bacterium | reverse complement strand
TGCTCGACGTAGACGCTGAGCGCGTAGTTCGTGAGCCGCTCGCCTCGACACGTTGATCGCGGCGTGTCGGGCGTGACGCCGGGTGGTGGTTCGGCGAGCGCCTCGACCAGGGGGAGCCGCGCGAGATCGGGTCGTCGTCGGCCTGGTGTGTCGCCTCGGGTCGTCGACCCGAGGCACCGGTCACCACGCCAGAACGTGAAGTGCTGGTCACCCTCGGTCGTGACAGACCAGCCGTGCCCGTGGAGCTGGCGGTGGTGGTAGCCGCAGAGGAACACCAAGTTGTCGAGATCGGTCGACCCTTCGTTGCCGTAGAAGCGCACGTGGTGGGTGTCGACGAATCGAGTCTGGGTGCAGCCGGGGAATTCACAGCCGGCGACGCTGGCACGAAAGCGCAGCGCGCGACGCTGATCCCGCGTCGCATCACGCACCTCTCGCCCGAGCCAGAGAGGCACGCCATCGTGATGGACGAGCAGCTGGACGTCCGCGCCGCACATGACGCGGGCGAGCTCGGCGTCAGTGAGCCGGTGACCGGTGGCGGGGATGAACACATGACGGCCCAATCCGACGGGCATGCCGGGATCGAAGTCGAGCCCCAGCACCCGAGCGAGGGTCGCCAGGTCAGCGGTGACTTGCACCGTGTAGTGCTCGCCTCCCCGCGCTGACATGCCCTCGTCGTTCGCGGCGGCGAGCATCGCCAGCGCGAAACGGCGGGCGACCTCGTTCGCGTTGAGTCGACGCCGTTGCTCGAGATCGGTGGGGTCGAGGTCGCGCTCACCAGCAGCGCGCGCCGCGGCCCACGCCTCCTTGAACTGCGCGCCCGTCGTCGCGTCGAGCGCGAGGTCGAACCGCTCGCGGCCGAGATCGTCGGTCCACTGCTTCTGCCAGTACTCGACCTCGGGATCGGGCTCGGGGTCGCCGCCGCCCTGCTTCTTCGGCCGCGCGTCGTCGTACTTCGCGAAGATCCGCGCCGCCTGGCTCGGCGTCGCGTCGAGCACGACCTGCCTGATCTTCGCTTCGTTCTCGGGAGTCGCGATGCGAGCCGCCATCGCAAGCACTCCCACCGAGAACCGGCCTTCGCGTGCGTCGGCATGGAGCGAACGAACCGCGTCGAGCCGCGTCGCCGCGGTGACGTAGCGATGGCTCTCACCGATCGTGAAGCTCGACCGAACCGACAGCCAGTGGGCGAACGACCGGAAGCCGTCGCTGTGCCACCCGTCGATCTGCTCGAGCTCGGCCAGGCACTCGACGAGCTCGGCGCCCGCCGCATGCAGCTGCGCCGACAGCACCCCGACCCGTTCATCGAGCTCCCGCGCCCGCTCCGACTCGATCATCAGCGCATCGTATCGAACTGGTGTTCGATCATCAACATCTATTTCAAGATATCCCATGGTATTTGTTGTCCACACGCGGTCCGTTCGAGCGCTGCAGCCGGAGATATCGTCGCCCCGCATGTACCCGGGGGAGCACGCGAAGACGCGGGCCGACGAGCCGGCGCTCATCATGGCGAACAGCGGCGAGGTCGTGACCTTCCGTCAGTTCGAAGCGGCCGCGAACCGGATGGCACACCTGTACCGAGCGCAGGGCCTGAAGCTCAGGGACCACGTGGCGTTGCTCTTCGAGAACAACCCACGGATGCTCGAGTGCGAAGGCGGCGGCGAACGCTCGGGCGTCTACTACACCTGCATCAACTCCTACCTCGCACCCGACGAAGCGGCCTACATCATCAACGACAGCCAGGCCCGGATCGTCGTGACATCTGCGGCGAAGCGCGAGGTGGCCACGCAGCTGCCGGCGTTGTGCCCGAACGTCGAGCGCTGGCTGATGGCCGATGTCGACGGGGCCGACGCGCCGTTCGAGAGCCTCTCAGCGGCGATGGCCGAATTCCCCGACACGCCGATCGACGACGAGCAGCTCGGCGCAGCGATGCTGTACTCGTCGGGCACGACGGGGCAGCCGAAGGGGATCCTCCGGCCGCTTCCCGAGGTGCATCCGAACGCGGCGCTGCCCGTGATGCAGTTCGTGCAGATGATGTTCCGGTTTCGCGAGCACCAGACCTACCTGTCGCCGGCGCCCCTCTACCACTCAGCACCACAAGCGAGCGTGTCGGCGACGATGCGACTCGGCGGCACATCCGTGATCATGGAGAAGTTCGACCCGGCGGGATTCCTCGACCTCGTGCGCGAGCACCGCATCACGCATTCGCAGATGGTCCCGACGATGTTCTCTCGCCTGTTGAAGCTGCCGGACGACGTGCGCGAGGCCGCCGACACGTCGTCGCTGGAATGCATCATCCATGCGGCGGCGCCGTGTCCCGTCCCGGTGAAGCAGCAGATGATCGAGTGGTGGGGCCCGATCATCGTCGAGTACTACGGCGCCACCGAAGCCAACGGGTTCACCTTCTGCGACTCGCACGAATGGCTCGCACATCCCGGCACCGTCGGCAAGTGCATCCTCGGCGAGCTGCTCATCCTCGACGAGGACGGCAACCGGCAGCCGACGGGCACTTCCGGCACCGTGTGGTTCAAGGGCGCGACCGCGTTCGAGTACTTCAACGCGCCCGAGAAGACCCGTGAGTCACGCAACGAGGCGGGCGACACGAGCACCGTCGGCGACGTCGGCTATGTGGACGACGACGGGTACCTCTACCTCACGGACCGCAAGACGTACATGATCATCTCCGGCGGCGTGAACATCTACCCGCAGGAGACCGAGAACCTCCTCATCACGCATCCGAAGGTGATGGACGCCGCGGTCTTCGGCGTCCCCAACGAAGACCTGGGTGAAGAGGTGAAGGCGGTCGTGCAGCTCATCGACGGAGTCGATCCGTCACCGGAGACGGAGCGCGAGCTCATCGCGTTCTGCCGCGAGAACCTCGCCCATTTCAAGTGCCCGCGCACGATCGACTTCGAGGACGAGCTTCCTCGGCTGCCGACGGGGAAGCTCTACAAGCGCCT
>DATKAS010000047.1:0-10254 GCA_035497855.1 Acidimicrobiales bacterium | reverse complement strand
TCGAAGCGGAGTGCTCCGCGCTCTTCTCGTTCATCGGGGCGGAGCCGAACAGCGCCTGGCTGGGCTCCGTCGCGATCGACGAGCACGGTTTCGTGCTCACCGACCGCTCGCTCGATCGCGGCGCGCTGGGAGGCGCGTGGGCGACGATGGGGCGCGAGCCCCTCCCCTACGAGACGAGCCGTCCGGGCTTGTTCGCGGTCGGCGACCTGCGGTCGGGCTCGACCAAGCGAGTCGCCGCGGCCGTGGGCGAAGGATCAGCCTCGATCCGCTCGATCCACGAGCACCTGTCGATGAGCAGCTGAGCGCGCGCTCCAGGGCTACCGCGCGAGCCGGAAGCACTCCCGCACGTCACGCACGAACGTTTCGGGCACCTCGAACGCCGCGAAGTGGCCTCCTCGCTCGTACTCCCGCCAGTGCGCGATGTTCGGGTACAGGCCGCCCACCCACGCGCGCACCGGCGGCACGATCTCCTTCGGGTACACCGCGAACCCGGTGGGCACCAGCACGGTCGGCCGGCTGCCGCGGCCGAAGCTCTCCCAGTAGAGGCGCGCGCTCGACGTGGCGGTGCGCGTGAGCCAGTAGAGCATCACGTTGTCGAGCATCTCGTCGCGGGTGAGCGCGTTCTCGGGGTGGCCGTCGCAGTCGGTCCACGCCCAGAACTTCTCGAGGATCCATGCGAGCTGCCCGACCGGGGAGTCGGTGAGGCCGTAGCCCACGGTCTGAGGACGGGTGCGCTGCTGGGTGGAGTACCCCGAGTCCCACTGCATGTAGTGCTGGATGCGCTCCATCGCGTGCTTCTCGGCGGCCGTCGTCGGCTCGCCGGTCGGCCGCGCCGACATCGCAAGCGTGAGCTCGATCATGGCGCAGTGCTCGGGATCGGTCGCACCGATCACCGACGTGATGGCCGATCCCCAGTCGCCGCCCTGCGCGACGTATCGGGTGTACCCGAGACGAGCCATCAGCGCGGCGAACGCCGCGCCAATGCGCTCGACTCCCCACCCAACGTTCGTCGGACGCCCGGAGAAGCCGAAGCCGGGCAACGATGGCGCGACGACATGAAACGCGTCGGACGCGTCGCCGCCGAACGCCGTCGGGTCGACCAACGGCTCGATGACCTTGTGGAACTCGACGATCGAGCCCGGCCATCCGTGGGAGAGCACCAAGGGAAGCGCGCCGTCGTGCGGCGACCGCACGTGGACGAAGTGGACGTCGAGATCATCGATCTCGGTCACGTACTGGTCGAATCGGTTGAGCAGCGATTCACGCACACGCCAGTCGTACTCGTGCTCCCAGTAGCGCGCGACCTCCTGCACGTATGCGAACGGGATGCCTTGGGACCAATCGTCGACGACCTCAGCGTCGCCCCAACGCGTGTTGCGCAGTCGCGACCTGAGGTCGTCGAGATCACGCTCAGGGATGTCGATCGTGAACGGGCGGACGTGGGCGGTCATGGCGCGGACCGTAGACGGGCACGAGCGCGCCGTCAGGACACCGGGTGCCCGACCGCGCCCTCCAGCAGCACGCGCAGACGACGGCAGACGCGAGCACCCCCCGAGCTCCCACCACGGCGGTAGGTGGAGCACAACTCGATTGTGCAAAAGTCTCATCGTGGCGTCAGAGCATCCCCAGGAGTACTACGACGAGATCAAGCAGCGGTTCGCCGAGGAGCGAGACTTGCGGCTCTCCTACCGCCCGGAGGGCACCGCACAGTTCACCTCCGACCTGACCGGCGACTTCGCCCGGTACACGGTCGACCCCTACATCGAAGAGGTGCTCGAGCGGGAGCCGATCGACGACGAGGTCGAGGTGCTGTTCATCGGCGGCGGCTTCTCCGCGCTGCTGACCGCCGCACGGTTGCGCGAGGTCGGCGTCGAGTCGATCCGCATCGTCGAACGGGGCGGCGACGTCGGCGGCACGTGGTACTGGAATCGCTACCCCGGTGTCGCATGCGACGTGATCGCCTACGACTACCTCCCGCTGCTCGACGAGATGGGTTACGTGCCCACCCGCCACTACGCGGAAGGATGGGAGATCCTCGACCACTGCCGGGCGATCGCTCGTCGCTACGACCTCTACGAGCTCGCGGTCTTCCAGACCACGGTGACGTCGACGGTGTGGCACGAGGACGAGCGACTGTGGCACCTCACGACCGATCGTGGCGACACGATGCGCGCCCGCTTCGTGATTTGCGCCAACGGCACGCTCTCGAAGCCGAAGCTGGCGAAGATCGCCGGGATGGAGACCTTCGCCGGCCACTCGTTCCACACGTCTCGGTGGGATTACGAGTACACCGGGCCGAACCTCGAGAACCTCGGCGACAAGGTCGTCGGTATCATCGGCACCGGCGCGACCGCGGTGCAGGCGATCCCGAACCTCGCCGAGCATGCGAAAGAGCTCTACGTCTTCCAGCGCACCCCGTCGTCCATCGACATCAAGAACGACTGGGAGACCGACCCGGACTGGGCGGCGAAGCTCAAGCCGGGTTGGCAGGCGAAGCGGCGCCAGAAGGCCATGACGACGCCACTCCTCAGCCAGGTGCAGATAGACGAGCGCGCGACGACCTCACGCGAGGAGAAGATCCGCCGTCAGGAGAACGCCAACATCGACTACATGATGCGCATCCACAGGCGCATCGACGAGATCGTCGAGGACAAGGAGACGGCCGACGCGCTGAAACCTTGGTACATGTTCATGTGCAAGCGGCCGTGCTTCCACAACGAGTACCTGCCGTCGTTCAACCGCCCGAACGTGCATCTCGTCGACACGCATGGCGAGGGCATCACCGAGATCGGACCCAAGGGTCCGATCTTCCACGGCGTGGAGTACCCGCTCGACCTGCTGATCTACGCGACCGGTTTCGAGGTGCAGAAGACCGGCATCTGGAACCAGATCGTGGGCGACAACGGCGTCGAGCTGAACGACAAGTACGCGGACGGCGTACGCACGCTCCTCGGCATCCACTCGAACCACTACCCGAACCTGTTCATCATGGGTGGGTACCAGGCGTCGTTCAACTTCAACCTCACCGACGTGCTGCAATCACAGGGCGACCACATCGCGGCCTGCATCGACTACGTACGTCGCAACGGCCACACGACCATCGACGTCACCTACGACGCCGAGGAGTGGTGGGTGCAAGAGGTGATCGAGCACCGCGGGAAGACGTCGCGCAACGCCGAGTGCACGCCCGGCTACTACAACTTCGAAGGCGAGTTCAACCGTCGCCAAGACGGCAACTACAACGGCGGCTTCCCGGCGTACATCGAGCACATGCGCGCCGTCCGCGACGACATGGAGCACAACTTCACCTTCACCTGACCCGTCTCACGGGCCGTTGAGCTGGGGGATCTCGGGGGCGAGGCCGAGGGTGTTCGTGCTCACGTTGATGCAGGTTGCGACGCCCGACTGGATCGCGGCTTCCATCTCGCGCTCGAGCGCGTCGAGGGTGTCGACCCGCACACCCCGCCCGCCGAACGCCCGCATCACCTCGTGGTAGTCGGCGTCTGACAGCGCGGTGCCGACGACGCGATGCCTTCCCTCGGGACGCATCTGAAAGCCCTGCGACGCGCCCCACTGCGCGTTGTTCATCACGACGACGGTGATCGGCAGGCCGTGCCGCACCATGCCCTCGAACTCGCCGATCGCGAACCCGACCGCGCCGTCGCCTGTCACGCACACCACCGGTCGTCCGCCCACCGCCTTCGCGGCACCGATCGCTGCACCGGCCCCCTGACCCATGCAACCGAGCCGGCTGTGCGTGAGGTAGCGACCGCCACTCGGGAGACGAAGCGCGTCATGCAACCAGTGCTTGCACACCGCGCCGTCACCAAAGATCACGGCGTCGTGGTGCGCCGCGGCATCCGTCACGACCCGCGCTGCCGCGTACGGATGGAGCCGCTCGCCGTCTGAAGGCTCGATCGCGTCGAGATCGGACCGGGTCTCCTCGAGCGAACCTCGAACGGCTGCCCGCCAATCGGGATCGACTTTCCACACGTGATCACGGCAGCGTGTCGCCAGCACCGCGATCGCCTCTTCGGGATCCGCGACGATCGACACGCTCGCGGGCGCGAAGCGCCCGACCTCGGCGGGATCACTGTCGATCTGCAGGATGGTCGCGCCCCACGCGGCGCCGCCGTCACGAAGACCGGGTGTGTCGAACCCGAATCGCGTGCCCAGCGCGAGCACCACGTCGGGTCGAGCATCCAACGGAAGGCGGCCGAGCTGGTACAGCGTGCCGCCATACCGCTCGTCGTCGTCGGCGACCGTGCCGATCGCGCCGTAGTCGGCGAAGCACGGCACGCCGGTGACCTCGAGCAGCTCGTTGAACGCGGCCCGCGCCCGAGCGCTCGGCGCACCGCCGAGGAGGATGACCGGCCGAGCGGCCTCGGACAGCGCATCGAGGCACTCGTCGACGGCGCGCGGGTTGGGCCCGGAGGCCGCGACCGTCGGGGCACTCGACGGCACCGACGAGGCGACGGCGTCGAGCACGTCGGCGGGGATGTCGAGCAAGACGGGGCCACGCGGCGCCGTCGTCGCGATCCGGATCGCCTGGGCGACGATCCGCCCGAGCTGGTCGATCGCGTGCACCTTGCATACCCACTTGCTGATCGGGGCGGCCAGCGCGACATGATCGATCCCGACCTGCAACCCGTTGGTCTCCAACGTCGCCTCGGGCGTCGATCCCACCACGTAGATGACCGCCGTGCGGTCGAGCCGGGCGTTGGTCATCGACGTGAGCACGTTCGTGAGGCCGGGTCCGGGGCACACCGCCGCGACTCCGAGCGTGCCGGACACCCGGGAGTAGGCCTCGGCGGCGAACCCCGCGCTCCCCTCGTGCCGCATGTCGACGAGGGCGACGTCGAGGTCGGCGCACGCCTGGAAGATCGGCTCGATCTGCACGCCGTGGATGGCGAAGATCGCGTGGGTGCCGGCATCGCGGATCGCGCGGACGAGCACGTGACCGCCCGAGGAAGGGATCTGCTCCATGAGGCCGATCGTACGAAGTAGAAGGGAGGCATGACGGATCGAGTCGCTCTCGTGACGGGGGCCGGCCAGGGCATCGGCCGGGCGATCGCCCAACGGCTTGCGGAAGACGGTCATCGGGTGGCCGTTGCCGACCTGAACCCGGCGACGGCCCGAGAGGTCGCCGAGGAGATCACGCAGTCGGGCGCCACCGCGGTGGCGGTGACGATCGACGTCGCCGACACCGTCTCGGTGCAAGCCGCGGTGGCAGCTGTCGCGGACAAGCTCGGGCCGATCGACGTCGTGGTCAACAACGCTGGCTTCGACGTCCTGATGCCGTTCCTCGAGACCACCGAGGAGTTCTGGGACCGGATCCTCGACGTGAACTTCAAAGGAGCGCTCCGGGTGATCCACGCTGCTGCCCCCGGGATGATCGAACGTCGCTGGGGCCGCATCGTCAACATCGCGTCCGACGCGGGCCGCGTGGGCTCTTCGCTCGAAGCGGTCTATTCGGGAGCCAAGGGCGGGATCATCGCGTTCTCCAAGACGCTCGCGAGAGAGCTCGCGCGGACCGGGGTCACCGTGAACTCGGTGTGCCCCGGTCCCACCGAGACACCGCTCCTCCAAGGCATCGCCGAAGCGGGCGGCGACGACAGCGCCAAGGTGATCGGCGCAATGACACGAGCGGTGCCCATGAAGCGACTCGCGCAGCCGTCCGACATCGCGGGCGCGGTCGCGTACTTCACGTCCGACGCCGCCGCCTACGTCACGGGGCAGACGCTTTCGGTCAGCGGCGGCCTCACAATGGCCTGACGAGAGGGGATGACTCATGCACGTGAGCGAGTTCACCGACGTGCTCTACGAGGAGGACGACGGCCTCGCGTGGATCACGATGAACCGTCCCGAGCGCTACAACGCGTTCCGGGCTCGCACCGTCGACGAGCTGCTGGTCGCGTTCAAGACCGCGTGGGTCAGTCCCGACGTCGGCGTCATCTGCCTCACTGGCGCGGGCGACAAGGCGTTCTGCTCGGGAGGCGACCAGAAGCAGCGCGCGGAGACCGGCGACTACGGACCCTCTGAGAGCGGGCTGTTCGAGGTCGAGCAGCTGCACCGCGTGATCCGCGACGTGCCGAAGCCGGTGATCGCTGCGGTCAACGGTGTCGCGATCGGTGGCGGTCATGTGCTGCACGTGCTCTGTGACCTCTCGATCGCGGCGGACACCGCAACGTTCGGTCAGAACGGCCCGCGGGTCGGCTCGTTCGACGCCGGGCTCGGCAGCTGCTACCTGGCGCGCGTCGTGGGCGAGAAGCGTGCCCGTGAGCTCTGGTTCATGCTGCGCCGGCTCACTGCACAAGAGGCGCTCGACTGGGGACTCGTGAACGAGGTTGTGCCTGCCGCCGACCTGCGCGGCGCGGTGCGGCGGTGGGCGGACAACATGCTCGGCTTCTCCCCCACTTCGCTGAAGATCCTCAAGCAGTCGTTCAACACCGATACGGAGCACATGGTCTCCATGGGCCAGCTCGCGTTCTCGAGCCTCGCGATGTTCACCGACACGCCCGAGGCTCGCGAGGGCATCGCTGCGTTCAACGAGAAGCGTGTGCCCGACTTCTCCCCGTTCCGAGGGGTCTGAGGCAGCTTGCACAACCTGCTGATCTTCTTCGCCGCGTTCTTGGCGTCGGCGGTCGAGATGGTCGAGGCGGTGACGATCGTGCTCGCCGTCGGTGTCACGCGGGGATGGAAGTCCGCGGGCTGGGGTGTGGCCGCGGCGCTCGGCGCGCTGGCGGCGATCATCGCGGTGTTCGGGCCAGCCCTTGCGCAGCTTCCCATCGACTCGCTGCGGCTGGTCGTCGGCACGTTGCTGTTGCTGTTCGGGCTGCAGTGGCTTCGGAAGGCCATCCTCCGCGCGAGCGGGCTGAAGGCGCTCCACGACGAGGAGGCGATCTACGAGGCGGAGGTCGCGCTGCTCCGCGCCAGCGGGGAGAAGCCCGGGCACGACTGGTACGCGTTCACCGTCGCGTTCAAGGGAGTGTTCCTCGAAGGGCTCGAGGTCGCCTTCATCGTCGTCACGTTCGGCGGCACACAGCGCAACGTCGGGCTCGCAGCGCTCGGCGCGGCAACCGCCCTCGTCGTCGTGCTGATCGCAGCTGTCGTCGTCCACCGCCCGCTCACGCGCATGCCGGAGAACACGGTGAAGTTCGGCGTCGGGGTGATGCTCACGTCGTTCGGCATCTTCTGGACGACGGAAGGTGCCGGCATCGACTGGCCCGGAGGTGACGTCGCGCTCATCGCCCTCATCGGCTTCGTCGTCGCAGTCGCACTCGGCCTCGTCGCCCTCGTCGACTGGGCAACGGCAACGCCCGAGGCGGTCGGGCCGTGAAGCTCCTCAAGGGCTTCGTGCGCTTCTGGTACGACTTCATCGTCGGCGACGACTGGCGGCTCGCGATCGGTGTCGTCGTGGTCGTCGTCGCCGTCATCGCACTCGCACATCACAGCGCCGACTGGTGGTGGCTGCTGCCGGTGTCGGTTGCCGCGCTGCTCACCGTCTCGGTGATCAAGGAGATGCGCCGCCTCCGCAGCTAGCGACGCATCACGTGGCTCGCGAAGAGGTCGATCGAGCGCATCACCTCGGCGTGGGTGAGGTCGCCCATCGTGAACTTGCCCACGAACAGGTCGGTGCCGGCAACGTCCTCGAACTCCGCGAGGCGCTCGGCGACGGTGGTCGGCGAGCCTGCGGTGATCGCTCCCACTTGCAGCGCGAGCTCGACGTTGCCGCCGAGCGTGGGGTCGTTCGGAGGTGCGAGATCCCACTTGCGGAACAGCGGCGTCAGATGCTCGGTGAACACCGGCCAGGAACGGCGCGCGAGCGCGACTGCTTCTTCGTCGGTGGGCGCAACGATCACGTTGTTGATGCCGCCGACGTCGCCGCCGCTCCACCCGGCGGCCTCGCACGCGGCTCGGTACTTCGCCACCTGCTCCGCGACCATCGGCGGCGGCCCCACGACGATCGTGTGCATCCCCTCCCTCGCGGCGTGCACGAAGTTGCCCGGATGCCACATCGGCGGCATCGGCTGCTGGAGCGGGTGCAACATGATCGGCAGGTCGTCGAAGTGGTACGTGTCGCCGTGGAACGTGAGCACGTCAGCAGTCAGCGCCGCGCGCAGCACGGCGAGCGCCTCTTCGTAGTTCTCGACCATCCGTGTGGTGTCGAGGCCCCAGAGCTCGTGCTCAGGCAGGCTGATCCCCCGGCCCACGCCCACGTCGAACCGGCCGTCGAGCAGATGATCGAGCGAGCAGATCTCCTCGGCGAGCCGGATCGGGTGGTGGAACGGCAGGAGGTAGACGAGCGATCCGAGGCGGATGCTCGTCGTCGACTCGGCAGCAGCGGCGAACAGCAGCCCGATCTGCGGCATCGAGTCGAGCGGGATCATGTGGTGCTCGGACTTGAAGTAGTGGGTGAACCCCGCGTCGTCGAGCACGCGGATCATCTCGAGGCGATCCCGGTAGAGCTGGCCGAGCGGCTCGCCGCTGATCTCGATCTGGTCGAACACGCTGTAACGCATGCGCCGATCTTGTCAGGCGAGCCGCTCGTAGCCAGCGACGCCGAACCTCAGCCCAGTCGGACGACCGCGCCGCTCCCCGGCGCGCCCGCGGTGTTGATGCTCACGTACATCCGTCCGTCCGGGCCCTGCGCGATGCCGCCCGGCAGCGGCAGCGAGCCGCCGCCGATGTGCGTGATCTGCGACGGGTGCAGGAACGGGATGAGCACGACGTCACCAGGCGGACCCGCGCTGCTCGGCTGGAACATCTCGGTGGCCCAGAAGTTCCCGTTCCGGTCGAACGTGCACGACGTGATGGTCGTGAGCCCGCTGGCCCAGAGCTGCGGCGTTGTCGGGTGCTGCGGGTCGAAGGTGGCGTTCGGGTTGATCCGATACACGCTCGAACGTCCCGGCGTCTCGAAGTTCGCGACCAGGTCGAGGGTGCCGACGTAGAGGTACCCGTCCGGGCCCTGCGCGACGCACGTCGGGGTCTGGTCGTGGAACGGCTCGGTCGCCTCGGTCGGGATGTACGCGATGATTCGCGCGGTCCCGTTCGCGTTGATCTCCAAGACGGTGTTCGCGGCCGCGTCAGCGACGAACGTGCGCACGGCCCCGTGAGCATCCCGTGTGATCAACACGCCGAAGGGGTCGCTGTCCGGGAATTCGGTGCCCAGTGACAGGTGCGCGCCCGTGAAGGCATACATCTGGTCGCCCACATCAGCGAGATCTTTGGACGCACCAGTTACCGGGTCGAGACCGAACAGGTGTCCCATCTGCGTGGTGCTCACCGCGCCGCCCGTCTCAGCGGCGATACCGTCGTGCGAGAGGCTGATGATCATCCGGACCGTGCAGATGCTGCTCGATCCCGGCGAGAGCCACGGGATGGTCCCGGAGACTCCGATGAAGCAGCTGGTGCCGAACGCGCTGATGCCCGCCGGCCCGAGCACGTCGGGAGGCTGGGTCGGATCTTCGGTGGCGTACACCGACTCGAAGCCCGTGGACCACGCTGGGGTCGTCGATCCCCATGCGTACTTGCTGACGCGGCCCTGGGTCGCGATCCCGGCCGGCCCGCTTCCCGCCACGCCCGACTCCGACACGTACAGGCTTCCTGCCGAGTCGAACGTGATGCCACGCGGCGAGTTGAGCCCAGTGATCACCGGCGTGGCCACCGAGGCCGCTCCCGCGCCCACCGAGCCGACCGCAGCAGCTGCCGTCACCATCCCGACCGCCAGCAACCCCGCCAGCGGCACCCGAACCTTCGAGCGCATCCGCCCTCCCTCCCCCACCGGTGACGCTCTCGTCACCGAACCGGGGCATGTTTCACCTCCTGCGTGACCTGTGCAAGCGCGACAACCCGACTGATCAGGTCAACATTCTGGCGTCAGTGGGGTAAGCGCTCCGCGCGCAGCGCTGCGCGGCGCACCTTGCCCGCGTCGTCACGCAGCGGCACGTCGACGAACTCGATGGTGCGCGGCAGCTTGTACTTCGCCAGTCGCTCGGCCGCGAACTCCAAGAGCTCGTGCTCCGTCAGCGCGCCCGGCTCGACCTCGACGATCGCGTGGATCGTGTTGCCCTTGTCCTCGTCGGGCAAGCCGATGACGCACACCGACTTCACCGCCGGGTGCTCTTGGATCGCGGCCTCGACTTCGGCGGGATAGATGTTCGCGCCGCCCGACAAGATCATGTCTTGCATTCGATCACCGAGGTACAGGTAGCCGTCGGCGTCGAACCAACCCATGTCGCCGAGTGACTCCCA
>DATKAS010000046.1:0-3779 GCA_035497855.1 Acidimicrobiales bacterium | reverse complement strand
TATCTCGACATCGGTGTGGCGGTCGCCGAAGCCGACCCGTCGATGGGCTGGATCACTACGTTCTACATGGAGCACAACTGGCTGCTCGGCGCGATGTTCTCGGCTGAGCTCGTCGACCAGATCTTCAGCGCTCGGCCGTACCTGCTCGCGCCCGGCACCGTGAACGCCAACGGGCGCGCGACGCCGCACCCCGACGGCAGCTTCACGCTCACGGGGCAATGGCAGTTCGCGACGGGCATCTGCCACGCGGACTGGGCGTTCCTCAGTGGCACCATCGAGGGCGACGAGCCACCGATGCCGCGCCAGTTCCTCGTGCCCGTCGAGCAGGTCGAGGTGAAGGACACCTGGCACGTCGACGGCATGGCCGCGACCGGAAGCCGCGACATCGTGGCGACCGGGGTCTTGGTGCCGCCCATCCGGGCGTCGCTGTCGCCGCCTCCCGCGCTCACCGCTGGGCCCGACGCGCCGTACCTCCTGCGCATCCCGATCGCTCCGATGCTCTCGCTCACCGCCGCGATGCCGGCCTTGGGCGCTGCCAGACGATCGCTCGCGCTGTTCGGCGCTCGGCTCCACGAGCGCATCCAGTTCGGCACGAAGCGCACCCAGAGCAACCGCGTCCCGGCACAGGTCAAGCTCGCGAACCTCACGATCGAGGTGGATGCTGCCGAGACGTTGATGCGAGACATCGCGTGCCGCATCCAGGCGCACGCCGAGGGCGAGGCCACCTATTCCCTGGCCGAGCAGCAGCAGCAGCGACTGGCGATCGCGCACATCGTGCGTCGATGCCGCGACATCGTGCGCTCGGTCCTCGAGTCGAGCGGCGCGTCGGCCCACTTCCTCGACAACGAGCTCCAGCGAATCCAGCGGGACGTCCACATGATCTCGGCGCACACGGTGTTCGACGTCGACCTGCTCGCCGAGGTGGTCGGGCGCGCGCTCGTCGCGCCACAGGAGACGCAGCCCTAGCCCATGCGGCCACGACAAGATCGCGTCGTGGCAACGACAGTCCCGACCGAAGGCCGGCTCCGCCGAGGATGGCATCGGTTCACGCAAGCGACCTCATGGACGACGCCGACGTCGACGGAAGTCGGCGTCGTCGTCAAGGCGGGTCTCGCCGCCGGGCTCGCGTGGGCGATCGCCGACCTCGTCACCAACATCTCGAACCCAGTGCTCGCGCCCCTCACCGCCCTCGTGACCGTACGGGTATCGGTTCGGGCGTCGGTGTCTCGCGCAGTGCTGCGCAGTGCCGCGGTGGTGCTCGGTGTCCTGCTCGCCCTGGCGATCGGAGACACGATTCGCCTCAATGGCCTGACCGTCGGCCTCCTCGTCGCCGCGTCACTCGCCATCGCCGAGCTGCTACTCCGCATGCCGACGTGGGCAGCCACCCAGATGCCCGTGAGCGTGCTCGTGGTGCTCGCCGCCGTGTCGGCCTCGCAGCGGACGAACGGCTGGTGGCGCGCCGTCGACACGCTGATCGGCGCGGCGGTGGGCATCGGGGTCTCACTCGCGCTCCCCGCCTCGCGCCTCGTCGACGCGCGGCAAGGGCTCGAGCGCCTCGCGGACGGTCTCGGCGACTCGCTCGACGAGATGGGGCACGGGCTGCAGCACGCGTGGTCGGAGGAGCAGACGACCGAGTGGCGACGCGATGCCCACGTCACACGCGAGCGGCTCGTCGCCCAAGCATCCGAGGCCATCGGCGACAGTCGGGAGGCGGCGCGCTGGAACCACCGCGACCGCCGCCACCTCGCAGAGCTCATACGCCTCGAAGACCTCCTTCCGCGCGCCGAGCGCGTGGCGATCGGGGTGTCGGCGATCGCCCGCACCCTCGACGAGTTCGCACAGGAATCGGAGGGGGAGCACGCACCGATGCCGAAGCTGAGCGCATTGCTCGTCGCGCTCGGAGACGCCGTGCGCTCGGTCGCCGACGACAGGCTCAACGAGGGGCACGAGGAGGACGCGCACGCCGCGGTCGAGCTCGCCAGGACGAGACGCGACGAGTGCTCCCTCAGCGCGATCCGACGCGCGGAGCTCGCGCTCCAGCACGAGAACGTCCAGGACCGCGCGGGCGGTGAGTGGCTCGGCTACGCCGCGCTGCTCGTGCACGTCGACCGCATCATCCGGGACCTCACCGCGCCACTGCCCCACTGACGGCGCTCGGTCTTACGGGGTTCTCGCGGCCAGTTGGGTCGGGCCTTACTCCCATTCGGGATCGTGGTCTTCGTGCAAATCGCACACCGTCACGAAGGGAGAACCCCCATGAACAACCGACTTCGCACGATGGCCTTCGGCGCCGCGGTCGCCGGCACGGCGCTGATCGGCGGCGCCGTCGGCGCCAGCCTCATCGGCACCGCAGGCGCACAGACCACGTCGAGCTCGTCGACCACGACCCCGACCACCACCGACCAACGCGCCACGCCCGACTGGAGCAAGGGTGGTCATCAGGCCAACGGCGTCACCGAGACGCTCCTCACAGGCGACGACCTGACGAAGGCCGAAGCGGCCGCTGAAGCAGCGGTGCCGGACGCGACGGCGCAACGTGCTGAGACCGACGCGGAAGGCGCTGCCTTCGAAGTCCACATGACCAAGGCGGACGGCTCGATCGTCACGGTCAAGCTGGACAGCAGCTTCAACGTCACGCAGACGATCGACGGGATGGGCTGACCTGACCACCCCACCTCTCGCTCACCGGCTCCGATGCGTGTGCAGTGCTGATAGACAGCGCGCATGCGCATCGGAGTCGTGTTCCCCCAGACCGAGATCGGCGCCGACGTCGGCGCAGTGCGTGCGTACGCGATGGGTGTCGAGCAACTCGGGTACACCCACGTGCTCGCGTACGACCACGTGCTCGGCGCCGACCCGGCGGTGCACGACGGCTGGGCGGGTCCGTATGACATCGACACGACGTTCCATGAGCCGTTCGTGCTCTTCGCCTACCTCGCGGCGATCACCAAGCTCGAGCTCGTGAGCGGGGTGATCATCCTCCCGCAGCGCCAGACGGCGCTGGTCGCGAAGCAGGCAGCCGAGGTCGACATCCTGAGCGAAGGGCGGTTCCGGCTCGGCGTCGGCATCGGGTGGAACGCCGTCGAGTACGAGGCGCTCGACAAGAGCTTCAACGACCGCGGCGCGCGCAGCGCGGAGCAGGTCGACCTGCTCCGCCGGCTCTTCACGGAGCGCTCGGTCACGTTCGAGGGACGCTGGGAGCGCGTCAGGGGCGCCGGCCTCGCGCCACTGCCGGTGCAGCGCCCGATCCCCATCTGGTTCGGAGGAGCCACGCCGCCCGCGCTTCGCCGCGCCGGTCGCCTCGGTGACGGCTGGTTCCCGATGGTCGCGCCAGGTCCCCGACTCGACGACGCTCGGGCGCTCGTCGAGGAAGGAGCACGGGAGGCCGGCCGCGATCCGTCGTCGATCGGCATGGAAGGCCGAGTCACCTGGACGCCCGAGGGTGGCCTCGACACGGTGCTCGACCACGTCGAGCGGTGGCGTGGCACCGGCGCGAGCCATCTGGAGATCAACACGATGAGCGCAGGGTTCGCAACCGTCGACGACCACCTCGCCGCGCTCGCTCAGGTCGCGGAGGCAGTAGGGCTGAACGCGCACGCGTAGCGTCGCTCCCATGCTGATCACCACTGCGTTCGACTTCCCCGGCGCGCGTCCGCGCTGACTACGTAAGGTTCGGCGTGACCACGGATCTGTCCGAACGGCTGGTCGACGGGCTCAACAGCGCATATGGCGTCCATCCTGGGCACCGAGCCGCTCATGCCAAGGGGGTCCTGTGCGCG
>DATKAS010000045.1:0-4387 GCA_035497855.1 Acidimicrobiales bacterium | reverse complement strand
GAGGGCATGGACCGCTGGTTCGAGCCCGGCTCGGAGGTCGTCGTCGTCGACGACGCGGCCGACGCGACCGCCGCCTACCGCGAACTGCTGGCCGACCCGGCGCAGGCCGAGGAGATGGGAAGGCGCGCGCGGGCGCGCGTGCTCGAGGAGCACACCTACCGGCACCGAGCGCGACAGGTAATCGACCTGATCGGCGTCGGAGTGGCGGCATGAAGAAGCTCGCGATCGTCCCTGCGCTGAACGAGGAGCGCGCGATCGGCACGGTGATCGACGAGATCAAGGCCTTCGACCCGACGTTCGACGTGCTGGTGATCGACGACGGCTCGCACGACAACACTGCCGAGTACGCCGCCGCGCACGGCGCCCGCGTCGTTCGCCTCCCGTACAACCTCGGGATCGGTGGATCGGTCCAGACCGGGTTCCGGTACGCCTTCACTCACGGCTACGACCTCGTCGCACGCGTCGACGGTGACGGGCAGCACGATCCGAGCCAGCTGGGGTCGCTGATGCCCGTGGTGCTCGCCGACCAGGCCGACATCTGCGTCGGCTCGCGCTTCGCGGGGGCGGGCGGCTACCGCTCGTCAGGCGTGCGGCGAGTCGGCATCCGCATCCTCGCCGGGACGGTTTCGCTGCTCACCGGCCAGCGCGTGACCGACACCACGAGCGGGTTCCAGGTGCTGAACCGCCGTGCGATCGCGCTGTTCGCCCAGGACTACCCGCACGACTACCCGGAGGTCGAGGCCGCGGTGATGCTGCACAAGCACCGGCTGCGTCTGGCCGAGGTTCCCGTCACGATGCGGGAGCGTGCGCACGGGAACTCGTCGATCACCGCGCTCCGCTCCGTCTACTACATGACGAAGGTGCTGCTGGCCGTCGGCGTCGCGATGTTCCGGCGCCGCGCGACGCCGGTCGAGGACTCATGATCCTCGCCGGGCAGACGCCGCTCAAGGTCTCGATCGCGGCGACGATCGCGTCGCTGCTCCTGCTCGGCGTCGTGTTCGAGCTGATCCGCTCGCGGCGGCTGCGTGAGCGCTACGCCCTGCTCTGGGTGCTCACGGGGATCGTGCTCGTCGTCCTGTCGGCGTGGCGTGGCGGCCTGAACACGATTGCGGGCTGGGTCGGCGTCGAGACCTATCCGCCGGCGGTGCTCTTCGCGGTCGCGCTGCTGTTCATCCTCGCCGTGCTGCTCCACTACTCGACGGTGCTGTCGAAGGTGAGCGACGAGAACGTGATCCTGGCGCAGCGCGTCGCGTTGCTCGAGCTCGAGGTCAACGAGCTTCGTGGGGTGAGCCCGCCCGAGGAGCCGGCGCCTTCGCCGACCCGAGCCGCGGCACCAGCAGCGCCAGCGAGGTGAGCAGCACGGCGGCGGCCGGGGTCGCCGCCGCGAGCGAGAGCCAGAACGCTCCGGTCGTATACGTCCGCTGGACGCCGTGCAGGATGAAGAAACCGATCCACCCGCCGAGCGCGGCGGCGAGCCAGGGTCGGCGTAGCCCGACCGCCAGGACGCACGCGAACGGCAGGAGCGAGAGCAGCGTCGGGCTCCAGGCCGTCTCGTGGAAGTTGTCGTAGAGCGTCGTCCAGTCCGTGTCGGCCCACAGCACCAGCCCGACGATCAGCGCGACCACTCCGGCGGTGCCCGTCGCCTTCGGCGGGGCGAGCGCCACGAGGAGCGCGATCCCGACCCCGAGCGCGAACCACGCCGGCGCGCGGAGCCCCACGAGGGCGGGAGCGACGACGCGGTCGTAGACCGTCACGAACGATCCGTAGAAGAGGAACCGGGTCGCGAAGGGGAGGAGCACGTACACCACGGCCGACCCGACGGCAAACCACGTGCCCGCGATGCGTTCCGAGATCGCCACGACTGCCCAGACGGCGACCGGTGCGAGCACGAGCGCGACCACGACCGCGCCGGCGCCGCCGTTCGGACGGATCGCCGCGAGGATGGCGACCGCGACCACCTCGGCCGCGGCGAGCGACGCGAGCAGCGCGGTCGGCGTGCGGAGCTTCAGGCGCGTCACGCTGATGCAACCGCCGCGTTCGCCCGGTACCACGCGATCGTGCGCTCGAGCCCTTCGCGGAGCGGCGTTGTCGCCTCGAAGCCGAAGAGCTCCCGTGCGCGCGTCACGTCGAGCTGCCGCCGCGGCTGCCCGTTCGGCTTCGTCGCATCCCATTCGATCTCGCCCTCGAATCCGGTCAGCTCGGCGATCAGCTCCGCCAGGTCGCGGATCGCGATCTCCATGCCCGACCCGAGGTTCACCGGCTCCCGGCCGTCGTACTGCTCGCCGGCGAGCGCGATCCCGCGGGCTGCGTCCTCGACGTAGAGGAACTCGCGGGTCGGGGTGCCGTCGCCCCACAACGTCACCCTGGGCTCGCCAGAGGTCATCTTCCGGATCAGGGCCGGGATCACGTGCGAGGTCTCGAGGTCGAAGTTGTCGCGCGGCCCGTACAGGTTCACGGGGAGGAGGTGGATCACATCGAGGCCGTACTGGTCGCGGTAGGCCTGGCCGCCGACGAGGTGCGCCTTCTTCGCGATGCCGTACGGCGCGTTCGTCTCCTCGGGGAAACCCTCCCAGAGGTCGTCCTCGCGGAACGGCACGGGTGCGAACTTCGGGTACTCGCAGATCGTCCCCAGCATCACCAGCTTCTCGACCCCGTGGTGCCGGCTCTGCTCGAGCACGAATGCGCCCATCAGCAGGTTCGCGTACCAGAACCGGCCCGGCGCGACGCGGTTGGCGTTGATCCCGCCTGCGAGGGCGGCGAGGTGGAACACGAGCTCCGGCCGGACGTCGTCGAACAGGCGCTCGGCGTCGTCGGCACGCGTCAGGTCGTACTCGGCGCTCCTCGGCGCCGTCACCTCGTGGCCGTGCGCCGCGAGCAGCTGGACCAGATGCGAGCCGAGGAAGCCCGAGCCGCCGGTGACGAGGGCCCTCACTCGCGGGTCCCGGTCCGCCCCCGAACGCGGTCGTCGACGACGACGCTCACGTCGCCCGGACGGAGGCATTCGCGAGCCAGTCGACGCGCCCGATCCAGCTGTCGCGATGGTCGGCGTACCAGCGGATCGTGCGCAGCACGCCCTCCTCCCACGACACCTGCGGCTCCCAGCCGGTCTCGCGGTTGAGCTTCTCGTACCCGACGCGCAGCGCCATCACATCCGTTGCGCCCGGGCGCAGCCGGCGCTCGTCGACCACGACAGCGCGGTCGTCGCCCCAGAACCCGTGCTCGCGCCCGATGCGGAGGATCAGGTCGCTCCAGTCGCGCATCGCGATGTTCTCACCCTGCCCGTAGACGTAGACGTCGCCCGGCACGCCGCGTGCGGCGACCGTCAAGTGCCCGCGCACGCCGTCGGTGCAGAAGCAGAAGTCGCGCAGCGGCTCGAGCGCGCCCAGCTCGATCACGTCGCGCTCGAGCGCCTGCGTGATGATCGTCCCGGTGATGTAGCGCGGGTTCTGGCGCGGCCCGTAGTTGTTGAACATGCGCGTGACGACGCCGGGCACGCCGTAGGCGTCGTGGTAGTTCATCGTCAGGAAGTCGGCGGCGACCTTCGCCGTCGCGTAGATCGACTTCGGGTTGATCGGCGAGCGCTCGTGCAGGATCAGCCCGCCGAGCTCGTCGAAGTCGTGATGATGGGCGACGGCCTCCCGGACGTTGCCGTACTCCTCCGACGTGCCTGCGGTGTCGAACTTCTCGAGCGCGACGCCGTGGTCGACGATCGACTGCAGCAGGTTCAGCGTGCCGACGGTGTTCGCCATGACCGTCTCGTAGGGCCGATGCCACGACTCGCCCACGTGCGCCTGCGCGCCGAGATGGAACACGTACGGTTGATCCGCGGCCGAGACGAGATGGTCGCGCACGCAGTAGTCGACCGACGTCCGGTCGGTGAGATCCGCGAAGACGACGGTGAGGTCGCCGCGCAGATGGCCGATGTTGTTGAGCGCGCCCGACGAGGTCGCTCGGACGAAGGCGATCACCCGTGCGCCGATGTGCACGAGCGCCTCCGTCAGGTGGCTGCCCATGAACCCGTCGGCGCCGGTCACGAGGCACGTCCGGCCCGCAAACGCGTCGCCGAACTCGTCACGGGCCGCCTGCAGCGCTTGGTCGTTCCATGCGTACTCGTCCGAGGCCATGGTGAGGATTAGCGTACCGAGGCCCCATGAAGGATTCGTCAGCTGGGAGGAAGCCCGACGACTACTACGGCCAACGGCGGCCCGAGCTCGTCGCCCTGCTCTCGGACTCGCTCGGGCGGGTGCTCGACGTGGGCTGCGGCGCGGGAGGTGTCGGGCGGACGATCAGAGAGCGAGCGACGAGGCTCGTCGGCATCGAGCTCGACAAACAGGCGGCTGCGCTCGCACGCGAGGTCTACGACGAGGTGCTGGTCGGCGACGTCGAC
>DATKAS010000044.1:0-2276 GCA_035497855.1 Acidimicrobiales bacterium | reverse complement strand
GGCGACGCGCCCGACGACGTCGCCCGAGTACGGCGAGCGTACCTCGAGCCACGAGCCGGTCTCGATCCGCTCGCCGCCGATCGGCAGCAGGTGGTCGGTGACGGTGGTCGCCATGCAGGGTGAAGACTAGATGTGAGAATGGCTGCCGTGAGCGCCGTGCGGATCGGCGCGCCGTTGGCGTGGGCGCTGGCGACGATCGTGCTCGTCGCCGGCTTCGGTGTCCCCACCTCGCGCGAGCTGGTGCTGGTCTGGGTGCTCGCGGGGATGCTGGCGTTCTCCGCCACCAACCTGCGCCGTCGACTGCCGCGGCTCGTCGTCGACTGGGCTCCGTTCGTCGCGCTGCTGCTCGTCTACGACCTGCTCCGAGGAGTCGCCGACGGTCTCCTCTTCCCGGCGCACGAGCTCCCGCAGATCAGGCTCGAGAATTCGCTCTTCGGCACGCCTGCCCCGACCGTCTGGCTGCAGAGCCATCTCTGGCATGGAGCCCACGGGCTGCGCTGGTGGGACTTCGGTGCGTGGCTGGTCTACCTGTCGCACTTTCTCGTCACCCCGATCGCGGCGGCCGTGCTCTGGACGTTCGCGCACGATCGCTTCCGGCGCTACGCCTGGATGGTGTGCAGCCTGACGCTCGCGGGTTTCGCGACGTACGTCCTCTATCCGGCGGTGCCGCCGTGGATGGCGGCGCAGCACGGGAACTTCGGCGAGTCGAACCGGATCGTCCCGATCGTCTGGAGCCACGTGCCCGTCGGTCACTTCGACACGCTCTTCGACCACGGTGTGCGCTACGCGAACAACGTGGCCGCGATGCCGTCGCTGCACGCGGGGTATGCGCTGCTGTTCGCGCTTTTCTTCTGGTCGCTCGTGCCCTGGTGGGCGCGACCGCTGCTCGCGCTCTATCCGGTGGCGATGGCCTTCGCGCTCGTCTACACCGGTGAGCACTACATGGTCGACTGCCTCGCGGGCTGGGTCTACGCGGCCGCTACCTTCGTGGTCGTGAACGCCGTCTTGGACCACAGGCGGGTCGTCGCGGCGGAGGGGGTGCTCGTGGACTGATGGAGATCGCCCCGCTCCACTTCTGCGATGTCACGGTCGCCGGCGAGGTGTGGCCGGTCTTCGGCTGGGCGATCCACAGCCGGGAAGGGACGATCCTCGTCGACACCGGGATGATCGACTCGACGCCGGAGCTCGATCGCGAGTGGTCGCCGCGCCTCCATCCGTGGCCGGAGCTCGGAAAGGTCGTGGCGGTGGTCAACACGCATCTGCACTTCGATCATTGCGGCGGCAACCGGCGCTTCGCCGGGACGCCGACCTTCGTGCAGCGCGCGGAGCTCGAAGCCGCGCTGGCGCCCGACTACCTCGAGGAGTGGGTTCGTTTCCCCGGAGCGACCTATGTCGAGCTCGACGGAGACGCCGATCTGTTCGAGGGAGTGTCGGTGCTGTTGACACCGGGGCACTCGGTCGGCCACCAGGCAGTGGTCGTCGAGACGGACGACGGGCTCGTCGTGCTCGGCGGCGACGTGACGCACTCGATGCGCGAGCTGATCGACGGTGCGACTCCGTCGATCATGCGCATCCACGACCTGAAGCCGTCGCGCGTCTATCTCGCCCACGACGAGAAGCCCTGGGTGCCGGTCTACGATTGACGTGATGGACGCGTACATCGTCGACGCGGTTCGCTCGCCGATCGGCCGCCGCAACGGCACGCTGGCGGCGATGCGCGGTGACGACCTCGCGGCGCAGATCCTGAACGGCCTGGTCGACCGCGTGCGCCTCGAGCCCGGCGTGGTCGACGACGTGCAGATGGGCTGCGTGACCCAGGTCGGCGAGCAGGGCTGGAACATCGGCCGGATGGCGGTGATGGCCGCGGGCTGGCCCGTCGAGGTCGCGGGGACGACGGTCGACCGCCAGTGCGGCTCTTCGATGCAGACGAACTTCAACGCGGCGGCTGCGGTCGCTTCCGGCCAGCTCGACGTGGTGGTCTCCGCCGGCGTCGAGATGATGTCGCGCGTCCCGATGGGCTCGAACGGTGGTGACCTGTCGAGTCTCGTCACGGACCGGTTCGACATCGTCCCGCAGGGGATCTCGGCCGAGCTGCTCGCCGACGAGTGGCGGCTGACCCGCGAGTCGCTCGACGAGTACTCGCTCACGTCGCATCGCCGGGCGATCGCCGCGATCGACGACGGCAAGTTCGAGCGTGAGATCGTCGCGGTCGAGCTGCCCGAGCCAGCTCCGTCGGGCGGCGCTGGAGCTAGTAACAGTCTGTTACAAGCAGACGG
>DATKAS010000043.1:0-2674 GCA_035497855.1 Acidimicrobiales bacterium | reverse complement strand
CACACGATCCGCGCCCGGTGACCTTCAGGTGACAGGGGCGTCGCCGGTCGACGCCGTATGATCAGCGGGCATGTGGGTCTTGATCGTCGTTCTGGTGCTCGTCGTGCTGCTGGTCGTGTACGTGATCAGCGTCTACAACGGGCTGGTCAAGAGCAAGAACCAGGTCGAGAGCGCCTGGGCGCAGATCGACGTGCAGCTGAAGCGCCGCCTCGACCTCATCCCGAACCTCGTCGAGACCGTCAAGGGCTATGCAGCTCATGAGAAGGAGACGCTGCAAGGCGTCATCGAGGCCCGCAACAAGGCGATGACCGCGAGCACGGTCGCCGACCAGGCTGCCGCCGACAACATGATCACCGGCGCGTTGAACAAGCTGTTCGCGTTGCAAGAGGCCTACCCAGACCTCAAGGCAAACCAGAACTTCCTGGCTCTGCAGGAAGAGCTCACCGCGACCGAGGGTCGCGTGGCGTATGCGCGGCAGTTCTACAACGACGCTGTTCAGAAGTACAACACGAAGATCGCCACCTTCCCGACCGTCATCTTTGCCGGGATGTTGCGCTTCACGGAGCGCGAGTACTTCGAGGCCGAGGACACAGCGCGCGAGGCCCCGAAGGTCGAGTTCTGATCCCTGTCCACCTGTCGCGGCGCTGAAAGCAGTCGCCGCGCGCCCAGAAACATTCGCCCCTGTACGAGCAGATCACGTCCAACAAGCGCCGCTCGGCGGCGTTGATCATCGGGTTCGTCATCCTCCTGGTTGCAGTCGGCTGGGCATTCAATGCCTTGATCGGCTTCGGTGTCGTCGGCGTTGTGATCGCGCTGCTCATCACGGCAGCGCTCACCGTCGGGTCGTACTGGAAGTCCGACGCCGTCGCGCTCGCAGTGAGCCGAGCGAAGCCTGCTGATCCTCAGGTCTACAAGCGCCTCTACAACCTCGTGGAGGGGCTCACGATCGCGGCCGGCCTTCCGATGCCGCGGATCTACATCGTCGAGGACCACGCACCGAACGCGTTCGCGACCGGCAGGAACCCGAAGCACGCCGCCATCGCTGTTACGACGGGACTGTTGGAGAAGATGAACCGGGTCGAGCTCGAAGGGGTTCTGGCCCACGAGCTCAGCCACATCAAGAACTACGACATCCTCGTGTCGACCCTGGCGGTGACCATGGTCGGCGCGATTGCCGTCATTTCGGACATCGCGATCCGCATGATGTGGTTTGGAGGAGGGCGACGGGGAGATGATCGGAACGGCAACGCAGCGGGGGCCATCTTCCTGATGATCGGGCTGGTGCTGCTCGCGTTCGCGCCGCTCATCGCGCGGGTGATGCAGTTCGCGGTGAGCCGTCGTCGCGAATCGCTCGCCGACGTCAGCGGCGTCGCGCTGACGCGGTATCCGCCAGGGCTCATCTCTGCGCTCGAGAAGCTGCGTGACGACCAGACCGTCGTCGCGTCTGCCTCCCGAGCGACCGCTCACCTCTGGATCGAGCAACCCACGGCGCGCACGCCCGAGGAGGGGCGCCTCTCGCGCATCAACCGCTTGTTCGACACGCACCCACCGTTGGAAGAGCGCATTGCTGCGCTCAAGGAGCTCTGATCGCCGTGCGCTCGCAGTCGTGGCGCCCTCTCATGATCCTTGCTGCCGTCGGCGGCCTCGCGCTCGCCGCGTGCAGCAGTGGCGCGGGCGCCGCGTCGGGAACGACAGCGGCCGATCCGTCGACAACGGCATCGACTTCGACGACGTTGCCGGCCACGACCACCACAGCGGCTCCGCAAGCCATTGCGCCGCTCACCGGCCTACCCACCGATCCCGCGACGGCGGCGCGGCCGGCGCTCGTCGTGAAGATCGACAACTTCCCGACGATCGCCCGCCCGCAGGTCGGCATCAACCAGGCCGACGTCGTCTTCGAAGAGATCGTCGAGGGGATCACCCGGTTCGCCGCGGTGTTCCAGTCATCCGACGCGGACCCGGTGGGTCCGATCCGCTCGGCTCGGACGAGCGACATCAACATCCTCGCCCAGCTCGGACGTCCGCTCCTGGCGTGGTCCGGCGGCAATCCGTTCGTCACGAAGGCGATCCAGAACGCCAACATCGACAACCTCACCCCGGACCGCTACGCCTCCGCCTACTTCCGAACCAATGACAGGGCGAAGCCGCACAACTACTTCTCGAACACGTCGACGCTGTTCTCGCTCGCGACGGATGCGACCCCGGTGCCGCAACCGCTGTTCCAGTACCGCCCCGCGGGCGCGGCGATGCCGCCGACCGCACAGCCCACGGCGGGCGTGAAGATCGTGTTCACCGGGGGCGAGAAGGTGGATTACGAGTGGAACGACACCCTGCAAGGGTGGGCGCGCTTCCAGGCCGGCACGCCGCACGTCGACGTCGACGGCCATCAGATCGCTCCGGCGAACCTCGTCGTGCTGTTCACGAAGTACAAGGCGAGCCCCGCGGACCCGCGGTCGCCCGAGGCCCAGACGGTCGGCAGCGGCGACGCGTGGGTGTTCACGAACGGTCAGATCATCCCCGGCACGTGGAACCGGCCCGACGCCACGAAGCCGGCCACGCTCACCGATGGCAACGGCCAGCCGATCCTCCTCACCCCCGGTCACACCTGGGTCGCGCTCCCGCAAGCCGGCAGTGCCACGATCGTCCCGCCCGGCCACGACGTCCTCACCTTCCA
>DATKAS010000042.1:0-2659 GCA_035497855.1 Acidimicrobiales bacterium | reverse complement strand
TCCCCGCTTCGGTGTCCCTCGCCGATGCGACGTTCAACGTGGGCCGCACCGCTCTCCTCGTCGCAGCATTGGCCGCCGGTGACGCCGCGGCGCTTCGTTCCGCGACGGCCGATCGGCTGCACCAGGACATCCGACTCGCCGCCGCGCCCGAGAGCCGCCGCGCGATGGAGGTCGCCGTCGAGGCCGGTGCGTGGTGCTCGTGGCTCTCCGGATCAGGGCCGACCATCGCTGCCTTCGCGGCGCCGGACGTCGCGAAGGACGTCGCGGCCGCGCTGCCGTCGACCGGCCAAGCGCGGGTGCTCGCCCTCGACCATCAGGGTGCGGTCATCGACCGCACGTAGGCAGCTAGGGAAGGTCGGTGCGGTCGTCGAGGCCGAGCTGGGCTTCGAGCCGAGCGATCTCCTCGTGGGCTTCTTCGAGTGCGTCGAGCTGCGCGTTCATGCGAGCGATCGCCTCGCGGGTGGGCTCGGCGAGCTGCTGCTGCGCCGAGCCGAGCGTGACGACACGTGCGGCGAGCGACTCGAGCGCGATCACCTGCTCGGTGAGGTCGATCAGGAGCACGCGACGATGCGACTTCGGAGCGCGTGACGCGAAGACGAGATCGCGGTCGAGCGCGACCGCGTGCAGCTCGATGTCCTTTGCCAAGAGCGCGACGGGCGGAGGTTCGTCGTGCCGCCTCGAGCGACGCGGCATCCATGGTCGGACAGACGCGACGATGCGCCGCAACCGTCGATGCAGACGAGCCGACCAGCCCGGATCGAACAGCCATCGGAGCGGCGCTGTGCTGCGCCCGCGCACGCCCACACGGTTCGACACTCGCACCCGGTGGACCACGTACGCGGTGGAGGCGACGCAGGCCGCTGCGAAGGCCCAGAGGAGCACCACCGGTACCACGGGCACGAGGCTATCGAGCCCGATCGAAGCCATGGTTTCGGTTTGGTGACCGTGGCACGAGGGGCGGGATGCGGGGGAGGGCCGAGGCGAGCCCCTCGTCGCAGTGCACCACCCGCACCCGGTCCGCCTCGGCGTCGAGCCACCGGGCGATGCACCCGATCTCGTCGATCAGGTCGGCCCGGAGCGGTGCTCCGAGCTCGGGCGCGTCGGGCGGTGACTCGATCGCGTCGAGCCCAGCGAGCGGGGGATCGGCGTCGATCGGCCAGCACCGCATCAGCACGCCGTTGCGCACCTCGGCGCGGAACATCCCCGGCCGCTCCACGACCATGCTCCCGGCATCGCGCAGCCCCTCGACATGGCGTTGCCGACGCAACGCACCGCCGAGCGCCTCGGCCCGGTCGCGTACGTCCGCTGCTTCTTCGAACCGCGCGGCATCCGCGAGCGACGCCATCTGCTCCCGCAGCGGGGTGAGCAGCACCTCGGGGTCGCGAGTGAGGCCGCGCAGCGTGCGATCGACGATGACGCCGTAGTCGGCTTCGGAGATCGCGCCCGAGCACGGACACGTCGCAACGCCGAGCTGGGCAGGCGCGCACGGCGCGGCGCGGTCGCACCGTCCCGGCGCAGCGGTGCAGCGTCGGAGCGGCATCACCGTCTCGATCGCCTCGATCACCCGCTTCGCGGCGGACGCTGAGGGGAGGGGACCGACGTAGTGCGCCCCGTCGGCTCGTGCGGTGCGCGCCACCGCGAGCCGCGGGAAGCGCTCGTTGAGGGTGAGCTTCACGTAGCTGTACTTCCCCCACTGCTTCCCCTGCCGATTGAACCGAGGTTGCAAGCGATGGATGAGGCGCAGCTCGAGCACCGCGGCGTCGAGCGTGCCGGTGCACGGGATGTGGTCGATCTGCTGTGTCTCGCGCAGCAGCTGCCCGATCTTGCGGCGATCGTCACTCGAGAAGTACGAGCGCACGCGCTGACGAAGGTTCGTCGCCTTGCCGACGTACAGCGGTCGGCCGCCGGCATCGCGGAAGAGATACACACCCGGACGACGCGGCAGGCGATCGGTGAGGCGCAGCTTCGCGGCCTGCGGATGCGCGTTGATGCGGGGGAGCGCGAGCAGGTCGTCGAGGCCGAGCACACCGAACGCCGCCGCGCGTTCGAGCAGCAAGTGGAGGAGGTCGGCCGTCGCGAGCGCGTCGTCGAGTGCTCGGTGCGACGGCTGATGGTCGAGGCGGAACCGGCTCGCCAGCGTCGACAGCCGGCAGTTCGGCACCTCGTCTCGAACGAGGCGGCGTGCCAGGGCACACGTGTCGACCCACGGGTTGGACATCGCCGCCCAACCAGACGCCCGCCGGGCTGCGGCGAGGAACCCGAGATCGAAGCGCACGTTGTGGCCGACGATGACGGTCCCTGCGCTGAACTCGTCGAACGCCGCGAGCACCGGCTCGATCCGCGGTGCGGGCATCACCATCGCCTGCGTGATGCCCGTGAGGACGATGATCTCGGGCGGGATCGGCATGCCCGGGTTCACGAGCGTCTGGAACGTGCCCAGGCACTCGCCGCCGCGCACCTTGATCGCGCCCACCTCGGTGATCGCGCAGCGCTCGGCCGAGCCGCCCGTGGTCTCGAGGTCGACGACGCAGAACGTGACCTCGGACAGTGGGGTGCCGAGGTCGTCGAACGTGCGCTGCACAGCGCGACGATAAGGCGAACAGGCGTTCGGTGGCAAGAACACACGTTCGGTGATCCGGGCGGATCGGTACCATACGGC
>DATKAS010000041.1:0-3943 GCA_035497855.1 Acidimicrobiales bacterium | reverse complement strand
ACGCAGGGGTCCTCCACGATGACGATGGTGCCGCCGCCGCCCGGCGGCGCGATCGGGAGCCGCGACAGCGCGCTCGCCGGGTGCGCTCCGACCGCGGCGAGCGCCAACGCGAGCAGCAGCCCGTTCGTCCAGGTCGCATGTCGGTGGGTTCGAGCCTTCATCACTGCCCTCCTCGTGTGTCGCTCGTGGCGACGAGGGCATCATCGGCCGCGGGAGGGCGGGCCGCTGTGAAGCTCCCCACCGAGTGGCGATGGCCGAGGCGGACGGGGTGTGAGCGCGAACACATCCAGAGGTAGGCGCGGGTCGGTATCTCTTTACGGTGTCGGGATGGCGCGCTTCCGACCCATTCGAGGAGAAAGACAATGGCCACCGCTCGTTCGACGACCATCCGCCGTGTCGCACGGCATCGACGCCTCCTTCTCGCATCGGTCTGCGCGATCGCGAGCTTGGTTGCTGGCACCCGAGCCAACGCGGCGTGTCATCCTGGGGCGGATCAGGCCGCATTCTTCGTGGATGCCAACTTCCAGGGCGCCTGCGTCGTCAAGAACGTCGGCAACTTCGCGAACTCGGGGTCGATCGGATTGCCGAACGACTCGATCTCGTCGCTCGAGATGGGCGCCAACGTCCAGGTCATCGTCTGCAAGGACGACGACTTCGGTGGCGACTGCATCCTCCTCACTCACGACGTCGGCTTCCTGAACGATCATCGAGTCGGAAACGATCAGGTCTCGTCGCTCAGAGTCCAGGCGCTGGGTACGAGTCAATGCGTGCCCGCAGCCAATCAAGTGTCGTTCTTCACCAATGCGGATTTCCTGGGCAGCTGCGTCGTGAAGGACATCGGCGAATACCCGAACTCGGGTGTGATCGGCCTGCCGAACGACTCGATCTCGTCGGTACGCATCGGCGCGGGCGCGCAAGCGGTCGTGTGCAAGGACACCGGCTTTCTCGGCGACTGCATCTTGCTGGACCGCGACGTCGCGTTCCTGAACGGGCCCCGCGTCGGCAACGACGAGGTGTCGTCTGCGAAGGTACAGGCTGCAGGGACCACCTCCTGTCAGCCGGGCGACGGTCAGGTCGCGTTCTTCGTCGATGCCGACTTCCTGGGGAGCTGCGTGGTCAAGGACGTCGGCGACTATCCGAGCGCCGAGACGATCGGACTGCCCAATGATTCCATTTCGTCGATCCGCGTGGGCAACGACGCGCAGGCGATCCTCTGTACCGACGCGGGCTTCAAGGGGGACTGCATTCTTCTGACGAGCAGCACGAGCTTCATCCACGGAGACCGGGTCGACAACGATCAGATCACCTCCGCGAGAGTCCAGCCACGCGGACAGAGCGAGTGCACGCCGACCGACAACCAGGTGGCGCTCTACATGCATGCCGACTTCCTGGGTCCCTGCGTCGTCAAGGGCATCGGGCAGTATCGGAATTCGGCAGCCATCGGTCTCGACGACAAGTCGATCTCGTCCGTGAGGATCGGCACCGGGGCTCAGGCGTGCCTGTGCTCGCTCGAGCAGTGGCAGGGAGATTGCCACGCGATCACCGCGAGCACGCCATTCCTCGGGAACGCGACGCCGCCGTCGAACGATTGGGCGTCGTCCGTCAAGGTGCAGGCGCAGGGCGCGGCATGTGTCGCGGAGTCCGGATCCACGACGCAGCCGCAGGGCTACAGCCAACTCGCGGTGCGGAACTGTCACTCCGAGGGACGCGCCATCCATCTGTGGACCCGGGACGTCACGATTGGTGCGCCGTGGGTCGAACAAGGAACTCTTGCAGCCGGCACGTCGGGCGAGGGCTGCGAGGAGAACGGCCCGCTCAAGACCGTGACGCTCACCGACGGGCACCAGATCGACTTCGTGGCGGTCGATCCCGGCCAGGTCGCGTGCGGCGGCCAGAACGATCCGCAAGCGGGTCAATGCCAGCGATCCGCGCTCACACAACCGATTGCGGGAGCGAAGAACGGGCCGAGCTGGAACATCACCGTCTACTAGAGAGGCTGTGGGCGAGTGACGTCCGATGTCGACGCCGAGGTCACGGCGCTCCCGGGCCCGAGCGCCCGCCGTGCGGTGAGGCGCGGCGGGCGCCGACGGCCCGTAGCTAGCGGTCGTCTCCGTCGCGACCGACGGAGGCGGGCACCGTCGGATCGACCGCCACCCGCATGCCAGAGAGCACCCAGGCACGCTGGCTCGGCGCGAAGCGCGGCGCAATGAGGCCGTCGTTGATCTCGCGCGTCACCGCGAAGCGGTTGAACACCGTCGGCGGCAGGTAGAGCCGCTTGTTGTCCGCGAAGCCGTCGGACGCGGAGTCCGGGTCGCCCTCCACGGCCGAGATGACGCCGTCGCCGTTCTGGTCCACGCGCGCAACCTCGGCAGCATACGCATCATAGAGGCGCTGCGGGAACGGGACGCCCGGCTCGAACGACACGATTCGCTCGTAGGTGTCGAGGAAGATCTCGTTGGCGAGCCCGCTCGGGACGTTCCGGTAGCGGAACTCGCGCTGCGCGTCGTCGTCGCCGTCGAAACGGTCGGGGTCGCGCGGGGCGTTCGGATTGTCGCCGTACACCTTGGGGTCGTTCGCGGTGCCCGCGGGCCCTGCACCCGGCACGATCGACTGGATCGCGCCGACCTGGCCGCTGTCGAAGCTGCCGGGGGTCCCGCCGGTGAACGGCAGCTCGTAGAGCGGATGCACCCAGTTCGTGCCCGTGTAGTTGAACTCCCAATAGGCGTGGATGTCGCTCTGCTGGAGCGCGTTGAAGGTGCCCATGCTCACGTGGATCGGAACCACGTTGGTCTGCTTGTCGGGGAAGTGATCTCTCCGGCTCGGGAAGCTGACGGGCTTGCCGTCCATCGTGAAGATCGCACCGGACACATCGTGCCCCTTGCCGAGTGCGGCGAGCGCAGCGGCGTCGGCGGTGGTGAGCTTTCCGAACAGTGCATGGCCGTCGGGCCGCGTGGTCGGGCTGGCGTCGGGCACGGTGAGGTCGTGGATCATCCAGCCCTCGTACCAGCCGCTCTCGTCGTTGATGACGAAGAGGCCCGAGATGTCGGTGAACACGTCGTTGAATGCTTCCACGTCGTTCGGGTCGGTGGGCAGGCCCGGCTTCGGCTCGATCACGACGCGCACCGCTCCGATCGTCGGGATGCCGCCGTTCGGTCCCGTGGCAGTGAGCTGCACCTGGTCGTTGATGCCCGGGAAGATGTGCGTGAAGACGTTCGGCTCGAAGCCGCCCGTGTCGAGCAGGTAGTACTGGAAGAGCTGGCTCGGCTTGTCCGCCTCGTTGAACGGCTGCAGCGGCAGGAACGAGTGCGGATTCTCCGCGATCTCACCGAGCCGATGCTTCAGCGGCTCCGGAAGGTGGCGCACGTCACCGCGATTGATGACGAACGCTTCATCGCGTTCTCCGCGCGGGTTCGGGTGCGGAATCATCTGCGCACGGGCCGGTGCAGATGCGAGCAAACCTGCGAGTGCCAGAGCAAACGCGAGGCCCACGGATCGAATCGAGGTTCTCATCGAAGATCTCCGTTGGTGGTGGGGCGCGCGATCCCGCCATCGAGTGCGACTGCGCGATTCCCATCCAGTCACCGCCGGCCCGATGCTCTGGGATGTCGAAACGGCTGCGCGTCACGTCGCCAGGACTCGCGACGGGAGTCGCTCCCGGTTACGCCGTCGCGCGCGCATCGGATTCTTCGAAGCAGACGGAACCACGCGAACGTGAACGCGCTGCAATGCGACCCGGCATCCGGTCGTCGCAAACGCGACGTAGTGATCGTAGACGTTCCGATCGGACGAACGTCACCTGATAGTGTCGATCGATCCAGTGCGCTTCATCGCGCCGATCCGCGAGAGCCGCCTCCTCCAACGCGGAGGCCGGCAGTGGCCGGTACACGCGATGGAGGAGGCTGCTCGAAACGATGCCAATCGATTCGCGGGTCGGAGGAAGCTT
>DATKAS010000040.1:0-2523 GCA_035497855.1 Acidimicrobiales bacterium | reverse complement strand
CCGACGCCGTTCCGGATGCTGCTGCTCAAGACTGCCTAGCACGAAGAGGTTCCCGCCGTCCCGTGGCGCACTCGGCTCTTCGCCGGCGCTATGCGAGGTTTTCTTCGACGAAGTTCCAGTTCACGAGCTTGTCGAGGAAGGCCTTGGCGTAGTCCCCGCGTCGATTCTGGTAGTCGAGGTAGTAGGCGTGCTCCCAGACGTCGCAGCACAGCAGCGCCTTCTTCCCTGTGGCCACCGGGGTATCCGCGTTGGCGGTCTTGACGATGGCGAGATGGCCGCCGTCGTGGATCAACCACACCCAGCCGCTGCCGAAGAGCCCGGTCGCGGCCGCGGCGAACTGGGTGGCGAAGCCCTCGATCCCGCCGAGGTCCGCGTCGAGCAGGTCCTTGAGCTTGCCTCCGCGCGGCGCACCGCCCCCCCTCGGATGCATGCTCCGCCAGTAGAAGGTGTGGTTCCACGCCTGGGCCGCATTGTTGAATATCCCCGCCTGCTCCACCTTCCCCGCCGTGGCCCGGATCACCTCTTCCAACGGCTGCTCGGCGAGCGGCGTTCCGGCCACGGCCTTGTTGAGGTTCTCGACGTAGGTGCGATGGTGCTTCTCGTAGTGGAAGCCCACGGTCCGCGCCGAGATCACGGGCTCGAGGGCGGTGGCGTCGTACGGCAGCGGCGGCAGCGAGAACGGCCCCGAGGGGGTGCCCTCGGCACGGGCGCGGCCCGTCAGGGCGTGCCCCGCCACCATCGCCGTCCCGACCGCGGCGGCGGCGAGGAAGGCTCTCCGGCTGATCTCGTGCGATGGGGACATCAAACACCTCGTCGGGTTCGGACGGCGATCATTCGGCGCACAGCTGGATGCTGCTCCCCGATGGAACGTCGTGCGATCGCTTCTGCCGCTTCGGTCCCTGCACCACGACGAGCCGACTGGTGGTGCGGCTGACATTGGTGCAGGTCGTACACTGAGCGCTCGAGACGCACCGCCAGTCGTCGGGGTGCGGGAAGGTGATGCGCATGTCGTCACCGTGCGCGAGCACGCGCTTGGCGGTCGGCGCCGGGACGGCACCGAGCGTGCCGACGAGGCCGATCACGATTACCGCGACGAGCATCACGGGCGCGCGACGTCGCCGATGATCTGCCGCCGTCCCGCCGCTGCGCGTCCGGATCAAGGAGCGCACGACGCCGGCGCCGGCGCGTTCGTGGCCTTGAACAGCTTGTCCGCCTTCCACGTGCTCGTGCCCCCGAACGCGAGGCAGTACCGATGGCCGCCGAGCGTGACGGTCACCTCCACCGGCACCGGGTCGACCCCGAGCGCATGCCCGAGCCCCGCGCCTCTCCCGGTGACCTTGAGCGTCTTGCCCGGTTTCACCAGTGCGGCCGAGACCGGCCCTGCCTGGAGCGCGGCATCCTTGTACTTGTACCCCTTGTTCTGGCCGGCCTTCCCGACGAGCAGCCACTTCGACGCGGGCAGGACGTAGGTGTCGTCGAAGCCGCCGGCGGCGCTCCGCACGCGCACCGTCGCGCCGGCCGTCGTCGGATCGTCGCCGCTGCCGTTGCCGGCGCCGAGCGTGATGGTCACGTCCTTCGAGGTCATCGTGAGCCCGCTTCTCGCCGGCACGCCGGCCCTCGTCTTGAGAATCAGCGTCTTGCCGGACACGGGCGCGTCGGTGAACGGGGCCAGGGTCGTCGACGTGGACGTGGACGTCGTGGCGACCGTCGTCGGCGTCGTGCTCGTCGTGGTGCTGGAGGTCGCGGGGGGCGCGGACGTGCTGGTCGTCGACGACGTGGACGAGGTCGATGTGCTCGTGGACGTCGAGCTGGTGGTGGACGTCGAGCTGCTGGTCGTCGTGCTGCTGGTGGTGGTCGTGGCGACCGCACTGATCGCCACGGTGACGGTGGCGTAGAGCCGAGCGCCGGTGCACGCCCCGGAGGTCCCCGTCGCCCCGTTCACGTTGGTGCACGGGAGCGCCCCTGCCCCGTTCGCGCTGTTGCCGGATTCGCCGCCGACGGCGATCGTGTAGTCGCCGGCGGCGAGCGTCAGCGTCAGGGTCTCGCTGCTGCCGTTGTTCCCTGCGACGTGCCCCGCGTTCGCGTACCCTGCCGTCGTGGTCGTCCCACAGCTCGCCCCGCTGCACGGGGTCGTGCTCACGGACGAGACGTAGCTCACCTGGCTCCAGTTCCCCGACGCGTTCGCCATGCTCCAGTTCGCGAACGCGTCGAACTGGCCGAAGTAGGAGTTGTTGACGGTGTCGCGGTAGCCGTCGTGCGGGGAGTAGACCCAGCCGGGCGGTCCGGCGTCGGTCAGCGACGGGAGCGGATCGAGCGTGTCCGGGTCCACCGGCTGCAGCGGATCGACTGCGACGTCGTCGTGGCCCAGCGGGACCAGCGTCCCGGCGTAGACGCTGAACGCGGGGTTCAGCACCGTGTCCAGGATGGGTGCCGAGTTGCTCGTGGACGTGGGCTTGTAGTTGGTCGCCGTGACGGTGACGACGGAGTCGGTCGCCAGGTGGAAGACCCAGAACTCGGCGTTGG
>DATKAS010000039.1:0-2345 GCA_035497855.1 Acidimicrobiales bacterium | reverse complement strand
TCGCCGTCGACAGCTTGACCTTGTCCATTCCCGCCTCTCAGCCGATCGCGCCCGTGCGGCGCTCGTGCTGGAGCATCACCGCGCCGACGACCAGCGCGATCCCGCCCAGGATTTCGAACCACATCCCGATCTGACGATTGCCGAGGTCGGTCGACAGCCAACCGATCGCCATCACGGCAGCCATCGCGCCCAGCGCGAGGTGCATCTGCTCCCACGTGAACCCGAGCACCGAAGGCGGCAGCTTCAGCGACGCGAACCTCGTCAAGGCGATCTGCAGACCCATGATCAGGCCGTAGAGAGGCAGCAGCGTCGCGATCGGGAACAGGCCCTTTCCCCACGTGCTCGTGTCGCCCGCGAACGAGACGAACGAGAAGATGACCATGACCGCGCCGGCGGACATGATCGTGATCTCGCCCGGCGTCGGCGACTGCTGGTCGGCCATCACACCCTCCGTTCGTGCACAGGAAAGTGAAACACCTTTGTGTGGCCGCCGAGGGGATATCCGTCCCGAAAGTCCCGATCCCGGGCGCGGGATAGGGTGCTCGACGTGAGGGTCGGCGTCCTTGCATCCGGCAGTGGGACCATCCTCGAGGCGCTGCTGCGTCGCAATCTGCCCGTCGTCGTGGTGGTGGCCGACCGCGCGTGCGGCGCCCTCGACATCGCCCGCCGCGCCGGCGTCACCGCCGAGCTCGTCGAGCGCACCGACTTCTCGCCTGCATTCGACCGCGTCGCCTACACGCACGACATCGTCGACATCCTCCGTCGTCACGAGGTCGACCTCGTCGCGATCGCGGGATTCGGCACGATCTTGTCGAAGCCGTTCGTCGATGCGTACGCCGGGCGCGCTGTCAACACGCATCCCGCGCTGTTGCCATCATTCAAGGGTTGGCATGCGGTCCGCGACGCGCTCGAGTTCGGCGTCAAGGTGACCGGACCCACCGTGCACCTCGTCACCGAGGACGTCGATTCGGGGCCGATCCTCGCCCAGGAAGCCGTGCCCGTTCTCGTCGGCGACACCGAGGCAACCCTGCACGAACGCATCAAGGAAGTGGAGCGGCGTTTGTACCCGGACGTGATCGAACAGCTCGTGAAGGCCGAGGCGTGAGGACGCTCAACTGATGAGAACGAAGATCCGGCGCGCACTCCTGTCCGTCTACGACAAGGCCGGGCTCGTGGAGCTGGCGAAAGGGCTGCACGAGCTCGGTGTCGAGCTCGTCTCGTCGGGCAACACGTCGGCCGCGCTCGAGGAAGCCGGCATTCCCGTCACCCGCGTCGAACAGGTGACCGGCTCGCCCGAGATGCTCGACGGCCGCGTGAAGACGCTGCACCCGAAGATCCACGGTGGTCTCCTCGCCGACCTCGGCAACGACAAGCACCGCCACGATCTCGACCTGCACGGCATCCTGCCATTCGAGCTGGTCGTCTCCAACCTCTATCCATTCGAGCAGCGGCCCGAGATCGAGACGATCGACATCGGCGGTCCCGCGATGACGCGCGCCGCCGCCAAGAACCACGAATGGGTCACGATCGTCACGCATCCCGACCAGTACGCGACTCTGCTCACGGAGCTGCGGGCGAACGACGGCACCGTGGGAGAGGAACTGCGCCGCGACTTTGCGCTCGCCGCCTTCGCCCGTACCGCCGCGTACGACGCCGCAATCGTGCACTGGCTGCAGGGCGACGAACTCCTGCCGGAGCACCTCCTCATCGCGCTCGACCGCACCGACGAGACGCTGCGCTACGGCGAGAACCCGCACCAACAAGCGGCGCGCTACCGCCGTACCGGCGTGCGGAGCTGGTGGGACGACGTACGACAGCACGCGGGCCTCGCGCTCTCGTACCTCAACTACTACGACGCCGACGCCGCGTGGAAGCTCGTGCACGACCTCGGTGACTCGCCGGCCTGCGCCATCATCAAGCACGCGAACCCGTGCGGCGTCGCGATCGACGCCACGCTCGACGTCGCGTATCAACGGGCCCTCGAGTGTGACGAGCGCTCCGCGTTCGGCGGGATCGTCGCGTTGAACCGCCCGATCGACGTTGCGACCGTGGAGCGCATGGTGTCGGGTCCGCAGGCCGATGTCGTGATCGCGCCGGGATACGAGGCGGGTGTGATCGAGGCGCTCCAGAACAAGCGCAAGAACACTCGCCTCCTCGAGGCGCCTGCGCCCGAGGGCGAGCGTCTCGACCTTCGCCAAATCTCGGGCGGCTTCCTCGTGCAGGACGCGCACCACTTCGCCTCCGTTCGCAGCGACTGGCGCGTCGTCACGAAGGTCGCGCCGACGCCGGAGCAGTGGCGCGACCTCGAGCTCGCGTGGCGCATCTGCGGGCACGTGAAGTCGAAC
>DATKAS010000038.1:0-3617 GCA_035497855.1 Acidimicrobiales bacterium | reverse complement strand
CCGGCCGGTGTCGCCGTCGATGCGCACTTGATGGTTGCCGACCAGATGCTGCGTCGCATCGAGCCGCAAGACCGCTCCTCCGATGCGGGCGATGATCTCGTCGATGCTTGCGCACTCGACCCCTCGAAGGGTCGCGGTGGCGTCGGGAGCGAACACGTTGCGAAGATCTTCGAGGTTCTTCGTGTCGAGCGCCCACGCGTAGGCGATGGCCAGATCGATGATGTCGTCTCGGTCGGACACGAGGTCAGCGTGTCATAGTTTCTGTAGGGTTGCTCCATGAACACCGCGACCTCCGGCGGCATCTCGAGCGAGCGGATGATCGAGATCGCCACGCGGTTGTTCGCGAGCTGGAGCTCGGGCGATCCTGACGCACCCGAGCCTCTCTTCATGCCCGACGGCGTGCTCGACGACGTTGCGAGCGGCAAGTTCGAGGGGTGGCCGAACATCCGAGCGTTCTTCGCGCGGGGCCTGACCCGCACGGCCAACCTCACGCTCGTGCCCGACGAGTTCTGGACGAACCCAGGCGGCGTCGCGGTGCACTACATCATGAGCGGCGACGTCGTGCTACCCGAGACCTTCGGGCCCGAGCATGTCGGCCGGCGGTGGTCGGTGCCGGCGATGTCGTACCTCCGGTTCGACGGCGAGCGCATCTGTTACGAAGCCGACTTCCACGACAAGGGTGCTCGGGCGAAGTCGCTCGGCATCGGCGCGTGAGCGGATCCCGCAGCCAGCTCGCGTCGCTCCTCGGACCTCCGGTCCAGATCGCGTACGCGGTGCCAAACGCGATCGAGGCCGCCGAGACGTGGGCGAGCACGTTCGGTGCCGGCCCGTTCTTCGTGCGACCGCACATCCCGGTCGTCGATGTCGTCCACCGAGGGCACCCGGCCACCTTCGATCACACGTCGGCATACGGGCAGTGGGGCTCGGTGATGGTCGAGCTCGTCGAAGACCACAGCACCGAGAGCGCGATCCGTGACATGTACGAGCCCGGCCAGTTCGGCCTGCACCATCTCGCCTTCCTCGTGGACGACCTCGACAGCGTCGTGAAGGGGCTGCTCGACCGGGGCTACGAGCTCGCTCAGAGTGCTCGCACCGTCGGGGGCACCGCGTTCCACTTCATCGACGCGGTCGCCACGCACGGCCACATGTTCGAGCTGTACGAGCGCGGTCCGCGAGCGCTCGAGTTCTACGGGCAGATCGCGCATGCCGCCGTGGGATGGGACGGCGAGGCTCCGATCCGGATGCTCTGACCAAGCGATCAGAACGTGCGGCGAAACTCGGGGACGTCCTCGCCGGGGTCGGGCGTGTACTGCCAGCGGCCCACGCAGCGCTTCTCGGCGAACTTCCACCCCGCAGGGGTCTTGACGACGACGTCGAAGTAGTCGCCTCCGTAGAACCGCTTGGGCACGTTGGCGTCGCGCGTGAAGGGCACGAAGAACTTGCTGTGCACCGTGACGCGTCCCGCGGGGTCCCCGCTCTCGTCGACCACGATGTTGGTGACGTGATGGGCAGCGGGGTGGTTCGCGGGCTGGAAGTAGTCGAGGATCTCGCCGATTCCGTGGCAAACGTGCGGCGCGCGCACGGCTGTGTAGTCGACCACCGCGTCTGGCACGAACAGCTCGGCGAAGGACTCCCAATCGCGAGCATCGAGCGCATGGCCGTACCGGGCCAGCAGCTGGTGGATCAGGATGATGTCGGTTCCGTCGAACATGACCCCCCTGCAGATGGCCCCGACACCAGACTAGAGTCACTGTCAAGTAACACCTCGGTCGTCGCCGGCGGCCGAGGGGAGTGCGAGCATGGGGCAGGAGGCGTGGAAGATGGCTGACAGCGAAACCGGGCCCCGCTCGAACGGCATCACGTATCAGGCTCTGCTCGACACCGATCCGTTCCCCGTGCCCGAGGTGCTGCGTCTCGAGTCGCCGAAGTACCTCGGCAGCGCAGACGTCGCCGTCGAGCGCTACACGTCGCGTGAGTGGCACGAGCGCGAGGTCGAGCGGCTCTGGAAACGGGTCTGGCAGTTCGCCTGCCGCGAGGAGGAGATCCCATACGTCGGCAGCCACATCGTGTACGAGATCGCCGGGCTGTCGTTCGTGGTCATGCGCGCCGCGCCCGGCGAGATCAAGGCGTTCTACAACGCCTGCTTGCACCGCGGGCGCCAGCTGAAGGACTACCCGGGCCGGTGCACGGAGATCCGCTGCCCGTTCCACGGGTTCGCGTGGAACCTCGACGGCACGCTGAAGGATGTCCCGGCGCGATGGGACTTCGACCACGTGGTCGACAGTGAGTTCTCGCTGCCCGAGGCCAAGGTGGGCACCTGGGGAGGCTTCGTCTTCATCAACCCCGACCCGAACGCAGGATCGCTCGAGGACTTCCTCGGCGACATGCCGAAGCACTTCGAGCGGTGGCGGCTCGAAGACCGGTACGTCCAGGGCCACGTGCAGAAGGTCATCCGCGCGAACTGGAAGGTGGTGCAGGAGGCGTTCTGCGAGTCGTACCACGTGGGTGCGACGCATCCGCAGGCCCTTCCGTACCTCGGTGACGTGAACAGCCAGGTCGACATATGGGACAACTTCGCCCGCATCATCACGCCCGGTGGCACGCCGAGCCCGATGCTCGGCGACACGCCGTCTGAGGAGGACATCCTCCGCTACATGCTCGACATCCGGGTCGACGAGGAGACCTACGTCGCGCTGGCCGACGGCCAGACCGCGCGCGCTGCATCGGCTGCAGCGGCACGTGAGCGGTGGCGTGGTGTGGTCGGCGACGGTGTCGACGACTGGTCCGACGCCGAGTTCATCGACAACATCGACTACACGCTGTTCCCCAACATGCACCCGTGGGGCGCGTACAACCGCATCTGCTATCGCTTCCGTCCGAACGGCGACGACCACCGCACGGCGATCATGGAGGTCTACCTCCTGGCCCCATTCGACGGTGAGCGCCCTGCCGCGGCGAGCACCACCTATCTGGGTCCGGACGACGACTGGACCGATGCTCCCGAGCTCGGTCTTCTCGCGAAGGTGTTCCAGCAGGACAGCTTCAACATGCCGAAGGTGCAGCGCGGGCTCGAGACGACCGTGAAGCCCGGCGTCACGCTCGCGAACTACCAGGAGTCGAAGGTGCGCTGGCTGCACGATCGCCTCACGCATTGGGTGGAGGGCTGAGATGCTCGGCATGCGCCATCCCTTCAGCAATGCCCTCTACGAGCAGGACGGCAGTGGCAACGTCCGCGTGACCAAGAACGGGAAGTCGGGCCTGTTCCGTGCGGACGGCTCCTACATCGACGGCGACGTCTTCGAGGCCGATCCCCAGCTCTGCGGCTGGGTCGCGGGCCCGAAGGTGGTGCACCACCGGATCCAGCGCACCCAGGCCTGACGTGCCTGGCCCAGCAGCCCGCGCCGCTCGCGACCTGCGCTGGCCGGACCTGGTGTGGTCGCACTTCAGCCGGCCGCGTTTCGGCCAGTTCGACGAGCGGGTCGCCGCTGCCGCTACCGCGGGCTACGCAGGCATCGGGCTGTTCGTCGACGAGTACGCCCGGCTGCGCGACGAGGAAGGTCGCTCGATCGCCGAGATCCGCAGCGTGCTCGACGACGCCGGCGTCGTGCTCGCCGACA
>DATKAS010000037.1:0-15808 GCA_035497855.1 Acidimicrobiales bacterium | reverse complement strand
GCCGCCTCCACGGCACGACCCGACATGGCCAAGACGTTGCGCTGCACGAGGCGATCCATCCCCGCGATGCCGATGGCCGACAGCAGACCGCCGATCGTGGTCGGGATCAAGCAGACGAGCAGCGCCACGAGAACGATGATGTTCTGCCCCGCGTGGGCGTAGATGGCGAACGGCTGGAGGCTCGCGACCGCGAAGCAGAAGATGATCGTCAAGCCCGCGAGCAGGATCGTCAGCGCGATCTCGTTCGGGGTCTTCTGACGGTTGGCTCCTTCGACGAGCGCGATCATCCGGTCGAGAAAGGTCTCGCCGGGCCGGGCGGTGATCCGAACGACGATCTGGTCGGAGAGGACCCCGGTGCCGCCCGTCACCGCCGAGCGGTCTCCGCCAGCCGCGCGGATCACGGGGGCTGACTCACCCGTGATGGCGGACTCGTCGACGGACGCGATGCCCTCGACCACGTCGCCGTCAGACGGGATCACCTCCCCCGCCGAGACAACGCACTCATCACCCACGTCGAGCACGCTCGACGGCACGTGCTCGATGCTGCCGTCGGGCAGGCGGCGGTTGGCGATCGTGTCGCTGCGTGTCTTGCGCAGCGCCGCCGCCTGCGCCTTGCCCCGACCTTCTGCCATCGCCTCCGCGAAGTTGGCGAACAAGACGGTCGCCCACAAGAACAACGTCACGAGACCCGCGAACAGGTTCTCTGCCGTCGACGACTTCGAGAAGTCACGGACGAAGAGGAACGACGTGTACACGCTCCCGACCTCGACGACGAACATGACCGGGTTGCGCACCATCAACCGGGGATCGAGCTTCCGGAAGCTGTCGACGATGGCAGGACCGACGATCGCTCGTTCGAAGACGCGCCGGCGACCGGTGTCGGGACGCTGGGAGTGCGTGCTGGATGGCTGAGGGGATTCGGCTTCGAGAATGGCAGTCACAGGTTTCCTCGTGGGGTCAGAGCGACAGGTGCTCGAAGAGGGGACCGAGGGCGAGCGCCGGGAAGTACGTGAGTCCGGCAATGATCACGATGACGGCGGCGACGAGCCCGGCGAACACCGGAGTGTGCGTCGCCAACGTTCCCGAAGTGGTCGGCACGGTCGGCTTGCGGACGAGCGAGCCGGCGATGGCGAGCACGGGGATGATCAGGAGGAAGCGGCCGACGAGCATCGCCAACCCGAGCGTCGTGTTCATCCACTGCGTGTTCGCGGTGATGCCCGCGAACGCGGAGCCGTTGTTGTTGGCCGCCGAGGAGAAGGCGTAAAGGACCTCGCTGAAGCCGTGCGTGCCCGAGTTCCAGATCGTCGTGTGCAGCACCGAGCCGACGAACATCGACGCGGCGGTGAAGGTCAGCAGCACCGCGGGCACGGCGAGCAGGTACAGCACGATGAGCTTCGTCTCTTGGGACTGGAGCTTCTTGCCGAGGTACTCGGGTGTTCGACCGATCATCAACCCGGCTATGAACACGGCGAAGAGGACGTTGACGAGCATGCCCATCAGGCCGACGCCGACGCCTCCCGGTGTGACCTCTCCCGTGAGCATGCCGAAGAACGGAATCATCGAGCCGAGCGGCGTCCAGCTGTCGTGCATGGAGTCGACCGATCCGTTGGACGTCAAGGTGACCGACGCTCCCCAGATGGCCGACGAGGAGACGCCGTTGCGCACCTCCTTGCCTTCCATGTTCCCGCCGCCCGAATCAGCGGTGATCGATTGGTCGGCACCCAAGGCGGTGAGCCGCGGATTGCCGCTGGACTCCGCGAAGTTCGCCAGCAAGCAGCCGGCGATCCAGAACGCGGCCATGATGCCGAGCACCATCCGGCCTTGACGTTTGTCGCGAACGAGGACGCCGAAGGCGACGGCGAGCGCGAAGGCCAACACGACGGTCAGGTACAGCTCGACGAAGTTCGTGAACTGGGTGGGGTTCTCGAACGGGTGGGCGGAGTTGACGTTGAAGAAGCCGCCCCCGTTGCTGCCGAGCTGCTTGATCGCGAGGAACCCTGCGACCGGACCACCCGGGATGAGCTGTGTCGCGCCCTCGACGGTGGTGACCGAGCGGAAGCCGTGGAAGTTGGCGATGACACCCTGGCTGCCGAGGATCACGGCGAACACGACGGCGATCGGCACGAGGATTCGCAGAGTGCCGCGTACGAGGTCGACCCAGAAGTTGCCGAGTCCCGTGGTCCGGCTGCGAGCGATGCCGCGGATCAACGCGACGACGACGGCCAGACCGACCGCGGCGGACGCGAAGTGCTCCACGAGGAGGCCACCGACCTGGGTGAGGTGGCTCATCGTGTTCTCGCCGCCGTAGCTCTGCCAGTTCGTGTTCGTCACGAAGCTGACCGAGGTGTCGAACGACAAGTGCGGATTGACAGCACCGACGTGCGTCGGGTTGAAGGGCAGGTGCGCCTGCAGGCGCATGATCCCGTAGAGCACGACGGCCGACACGAGGCTGAAGGCGATCAGGCTCAGCGCGTAGGACTTCCACGTCTGCTCCGACTCGGGATCGACGCGCATCAGGCGGTACGCGCCCCGCTCCACCGGACCGAAGAACCGGTCTCCCGGCGCAGAGCCATCGGGCTCGGAGCCGTACACCTTGGCGATGTAGCGACCCAGCGGGAACACGGTCACGGCGAGCACCGCGATGAGTGCCATGAACTGGAAGAACGCGGCAGTGGACATGGCTCAGAACCGCTCGGGGAACACGAGGACGAGGACGAGGTATCCCAGCAGCGCGACCACGAGTGCGAGCGCGAACAGATTGTCGCCGAGGGAGACGAGTGACGACGCGAGAACGAACATCACGCGGCCCGCTCCACCAACTCGTCGATCTCGGTGTCGTCGTCGGCTTCGACCTCGACGACGTCGGGACCGACGATCCGGCCACAGAGCGACACGTATCCGACGCAGAGCATGAAGAAGGCGACGATCACGGCGAGAAACACGATGTCGGCCACTGGTCCTCCTGACACAGCCGCTCCGTGCGGCTGTTCGATGCCAGGAGGAAACCAAGTTGCTTCGCCCTACGGAAGAGCCCTTAGCGGAAAGCAAACGCGCTCGGAGCGCGCATTATCCGCTGCTTAGCAACCGTTTCCGGCGTGTTTCGAACGGCTTTCGACACTTGAAGCCGATCGCCCGACGGCCCGGGTGGACGGGTGTGGTTCACTGCAGCGTGTGAACGACTCGGGGTCGTCGGACGTCGAAGCGCTGGTGCGATCGCGGCTCGCTGAGGCACAGATCCCCGCAGGCCCCGAGGACATGGCGCTGTTCGTGGCGATGTACCCACTCCTACGAGCCAAGGCTGATCGCATCTACGAGCTCGACCTCGGGGACGCACCGTGAGCGAGCCGCCCGAGACGGTCGCCGACGCGGCAACGGCACTGCGTGAGGGAAGCGTCTCGAGCGTCGAGCTGACGACAGCCTCGATCGACCGAGCCGATCGCCTCGACAACCAGCTCGGCACGTACCTCTGTCGAGCGGACGAGACCGCGCTCCGGGCCGCCGAACAAGCCGACGCCGAGCTCGCGGCAGGGCTCGACCGGGGTCCGCTGCACGGCATCCCCGTCGGCGTCAAGGACATCGTGGCGACGAGCGACCTCCCGACCACCGCGCAGAGCCTTGCTCTCGATCCCGCGTGGGGAGATCGTGGCGATGCTGTCGTGGTCGAGCGCCTGCGTGCCGGTGGCGCGGTCATCATGGGCAAGACCACGACGCTGGAGTTCGCGATCGGACTTCCCGATCCCACCAAGCCGTTCCCCCTTCCTCGCAACCCATGGGCGCTCGATCGGTGGGCGGGCGGTTCGAGCTCGGGGACAGCGAACGGTGTCGCAGCGGGCCTGTTCTTCGCCGGCATCGGCACCGACACTGGTGGCAGCATCCGGATGCCCTCCGCCCTGTGTGGCATCACCGGGCTCAAGCCCACGTTCGGTCGCGTGCCGAAGTCCGGTGTGGTCCCCCTGTCGTGGAGCTTCGACCACGTCGGCCCGATGGCGCGCACGGCGCGCGACTGCGCCCTCATGCTCGAGGTGATCGCGGGTCACGACACGTCCGATCCGCTCTGCGCGGATGCGACGACCGACGCGTACGCGGCCGCGCTCGACGGGACCGTCGCCGGAACGAGGATCGGTGTGCTCCGCCGTCACCACGTCGACGCGCCGTTCGTGGATCCGTCGGCCACCGCAGCGTTCGAGTCCGCGCTCGCCGCGCTCGACGCAGGCGGCGCGCGCGTCGAGGAGATCGACGTGCCGGCGTGGGACATCCTCAACGAGGCGTGTCTGCCGATCTTCATGTCGGAGGCGCTCGCCTACCACCGGCGAAACCTCGCCGAGCGATGGGACGACTACGGCGTCTACACGCGACAGATGCTCGTGTCAGCGCTGTTCTACACGTCGGTCGATGAGATCCAGGCCCGACGCGTGCGGCGGTTCGTCGCGGCCGAGGTCGACCGCGTGCTCGAGGTGGTCGACGTCGTCGCGACACCGACCACAGGTGCAGGAGCGCCACCCGCCGACAACCTCGACTTCGCGACCGCGCTCATGCTCCCCGTGTTCACCGCACCATGGAACGCGCTCGGACTCCCGACGATCTCGGTTCCGTGCGGCTTCACGAGCGACGGCTTGCCGGTCGGTTTGCAGCTCGCCGGGCGCCGATTCGACGAGGCCACGGTGCTGCGGGCCGCCGATGGGTTCCAGGCACTCACCGACTGGCACACGCGTCGCCCGCCGCTCGACGTGTGACGTCTCGTCAGCCGAGGAAGTCGCGCACGAGCACATCCCACAGCGCGACCGACAGATCGAGTGACTCGATGTCGATTCGCTCGTCGTCGCCGTGTCCCATCGTGGCGAGCTGGTCCATGCCGAGGCGTGTGCTCCACATGCCGAAGCCATAGGCAGCAGTGCCGAACGTGCGCCGGAAGTGTCGGGCGTCGGTGGTACCCACCATCCGCATCGGCACCAGCTCGGCACCGGGGTAGAAGGTCTGCGACGCGCGGTGCAGCGCATCGACGAAAGGACCGGTCGCAGGTGACGACGTGGCGAGGTCGTCAGGGCGAGCGAACGTCACCGCGACCTCGCCCGCGAGATCGCCGAGCGCTTCCGCGATCATCTCGCGCACCCGCTCCGCGTCGTCCCCCGGCAGCACGCGCACGTCCAACGAGATGTCGACCTCGTCCGGGATGATGTTCACCTTCGAACCGGCCGCGAGCACGGTTGGCGTGATCGTCGTGTGCGTGCACGAGTAGGCGAGCTTCGACAGCCCCAGGGGCAGCATCTCGAGTGTCTCGACGAAGCCCTCTTCGCGAAGGAGAGGATCCGCGAGCTCCGAGGGAAGGCCGAGCCCGCCAACGAACGCGCGCCACGAGTCGTCGAGTCGCGAGGGAGGGCGATAGTCCCCGAGACGCCGAACCACCTCGGCGGCTTTGAGCAGCGCGTTGTCGGCGCGGAACGGCATCGACCCGTGGCACGGCGCACCGTGCACCTTCAGCGAGGCCCAGAGCGGCCCCTTCTCCTCGTGGAGATACGGAAGGCGAACCCCCGCCGGACTCGGCAGGGGGAACCCCCCGGACTCGGTCACGAGGTAGTCGCACGCGACGGCCTCGGGTTCGCGCTCCGCGAGGAACCGAGCGCCGAGCTCACCGCCCGCTTCCTCATCCGCGACGGCGGCGTAGATGAGCGTGCCGCGGGGACGAAGGCCCGAAGCGGCGAAGGCCTTCATGGCGACCGCCATCGATGCGGTGAGGTTGAACATGTCGATGGCCCCGCGTCCCCAGACGCAACCGTCGATGATCTCGCCTCCGAATGGATCGTGCGTCCAACGATGCTCGTTCACGGGCACCACGTCGGTGTGGCCGAGCAGGCACAGTGTGGGCGCGCCGGGGTCGGTCCCCTCGATCCGCGCGACCAGGTTCGACCGGCCGGGCACCGCGTCGAAACGCTCGGTGTCGAGGCCTACGCCGGCGAGGTACGCGTCGATCAAGTCGACGTTGCGCACCTCCTCACCTGACGCAGCCGTGCCGTCGTTGACGCACTCGTTGCGGATCAGCTGTTGGACGAGCTCGACGACGTCGCTCGTCGGAGCATTCGACGCCATCAGCCACCGTACCGTGAAGGGCACGATCAGGCGTCCGGTTGAGCTGAGATAGTGACCTTCGGCCCTGGCCGAACCGACTTCGCGTGCTGACCATCGAGGGTGCAAGACGAACCCGGAGGTGATCTCGTGGGTTGGCAAGTCGTTGGTCTGGTGCTGGGAATCGTGCTCGTGATCGTGGGATTGGTCGTCGTCGTTCGCGCGGTCGTCGATCGAGAGCGACACGACACGGCTGACGATCCGGAGGCCGAGGAGTTCCTGGCCGAGTACTTCGCTCTCGACGAATTCAACGACGCCGAGCTGCGAGAGCGCCTTGAACACCTGCGAGGTGTGCCCGACTTGCGGTGAGGACGCGGCGCACGAAGGACTCGGGCATGGCACCCGGCAGGTCGATCTCGATGCGGGCGATGCCAGGCTCGGCCGGAAGGACTCTCGCGCCTTCACGCCTCAGCGACTCGACCGCCAGGTCGTTGTCCCACTGCACGTAGCTCACGAACGCGTGGATGCCTCGCTCCACGGCGACGTCGCCGAGCGCGCGCACGAGCAGCGTGCCGACCCCGCGTCGCTGATGCCCGTCGACCACCGTCACTGCAACCTCGGCAATGCCGGGATCGGCCGGATCGCGGAGGTAGCGACCGACCCCGATGCCCTCGGGCGACGGACCACCGAGGAGGAGCGCGGCGAAGGCGAAGTGCTCCTCGTAGTCGATGTTGGTGAGGTATTCGATCGCGTCCTCGCCGAGCGCCTCGAGCGGCTGGAAGAACCGGAGCTGGCGGGAGCGCAGTGAGAGCTCGGTGAAGCCCGAGGACAGCTCGAAGCGATCGCCGTAGACGAGAGGGCGGATCAGGACGAGCCCACCGTCGGCCAGCACGTGTCGCTGCGTGAGTGACTCCGCCAGCCAGGTCGGGCGGGCCTCACACGTCCCTCGGCGCGCGCAGCCCGGACAAGCGATCACGTCGACCTCGGGGCCGTCGCCCTCGTCGTCCCAGCAGCGACCACACCTACCGCACACCACCCGCCGAATCGGCGGACCGGCCGGCTGGAGGTCGGTCGATCCGCACGCTCGGCAGATGCCGACCTCATCCATACAGGTCCTCGATCACTGATTCGTAGGTCTTCGCGACGACTGCCCGTCGCACCTTCAGCGTCGGCGTGAGCTCGCCGGCCGCGATCGTCAGGTCGCGAGGCAGGATCGCGAACTTCCGGATCGACTCCGCCTTCGACACCGACGCGTTGGCGACATCCACCGCGGCCTGCAGCTCGACTCGCAGCTGCTCGTCGCTCAGCAGCTCGGCGGTGGGCGTGCCGGCACGACCGTGATCGGCCGCCCAGGACTCGAGTGCCTCCTCGTCGATCGCCAGCATCGCGGCGACAAAGGGACGGCCATCGCCGACGACGACAGCCTGGCTGATCAGTGGGTTCGCTCGGAGATGGTCCTCGAGCGGTGCCGGTGCGACGTTCTTGCCGCCCGCGGTGACGATGAGCTCCTTCTTGCGGCCCGTGATCTTCAGGAAGCGGTCCGCGTCGAGATGACCGATGTCGCCGGTGCGGAACCAGCCGTCCTCGTCGAACACGTCTGCCGTAGCGGCATCAGCGTTCCAGTAGCCCCGGAACACCTGAGGGCCCTTGGCAAGGATCTCGCCGTCCTCCGCGATCCGGATGGTGGTGCCGGCGAGGGGTCGCCCGACGGTTCCCGGCTTCCAGGCCTCCGCGCTGTTCACGGTCAGGGTCGGGCTTGTCTCGGTGAGGCCGTACCCCTCGAAGATCTTCACGCCGACGCCGTCGAAGAAGTGCGTGAGCCGCTCACCGAGCGGACCTCCGCCACTGAACGCGAATCGCAAGCGCCCGCCGAACACCGCCTGGAGCTTCCGATACACCAAGCGGTCGAACACTGCGTGTTGTGCTTGCGTCCAGAGCCCGATGTGACCGTTCGCGCGACGTTCGGACCAGCGGATCGCCACCTGCTCGGCCTTGTGGAAGATCTTGGCGTGGCCCTCCGCCGCGGCCTTGTGCTGCGCCCCGTCGTACACCTTCTCGAACACCCGGGGCACGGCGACGACGAGCGTCGGCCGGACGAGGGGCAGCTCCTCCGGCATCTGCGTCAGACCCGTGGCAAACGCCAGCTTCACTCCCCACTCCATGCACACCAACGCGATCGCCTTGGTGAGGGTGTGCGCCAGCGGCAAGAAGACGAGCGTGGTCTCGTCATCGGTGAGCATCGAGCGCACCGCTCCCAGGTTCTGCTCCACGTTCGTGCACAGGTTGCCGTGAGTCTGGATGCACCCCTTCGGTCGCCCGGTCGTACCGGACGTGTAGACGATGGTCGCGATCCGATCGGCGGTGATCGCGGCGATGCGCTCATCCACCACGGCCTCGGCGATGTCGCGACCACGATCGATCATCTCGTCGATCCCGCCCTCGTCGATGACGAACGCGTCCCGACACGAGGTTGCGTGCGTGTGGACCTCCTCGTAGCTCGCGCGCATCGCTGGGGTCTCGACGAACGCGAGGACCGCGCCACTGTCGCTCAGGATCCACTCGAGCTGCTCACTGGACGACGTCTCGAAGACCGGCACGGTGACCCCGCCGGCAGCGATGATCGCGTAGTCGATCACGAGCCACTCGAGCCGGGTGCGCGACATCAGGACGACGCGATCGTTCGGCTCGACGCCACTGGCGATGAGGCCTTTGGCGAGCGCTCGCACTCGAGCGTAGAAATCCGCTGCGCTCACGTCGATGAACTGGTCGCCTCGGCGGTACGACACGAGCGGACGGTTCGGTGCCTCCTTCGCCCACCGAATGATCGGCTGGAGGAGGCTTGCGTCGGGCGACGGAGGGGCCAATGCGGCCCCGGTCGCCTCTCGAAGGGTGATGTCGTCTTGGGCAGTTGTCATCTCATGACCCCTTTCCGGCGGGGCTGACGAGCTCGCGTTCCTCGGTCGGCAGAGGCTGAGGCGCTGTCTCGGGGACTGGCGGCATCTCGGTCGGCCGCGGCCGGCGACGCACGAAGACGACGGCGCCGACGATGAGGCTCACGAGCGCGACCACAGCGAGTGCCACTGGCACCCAGACCTTGGCCAGGAGCACCTGGTGGCGCATCGAGGAGACGTCGTGGGCGACGTCAGCGACAGAGGCCGGGGTCTGGTCGTAGGTGTACTTGAAGAGCGGGATGGCCGGCCCGCCGACGAGGTCGTTGAGCTTGGTGCCAGCGGCGACGGCCTCAGGGACATTCGGGTAGTGGCCCAGGAGATCGAGGAGGACCGGAAGGTTCGTCACCTGTGGACGAGCCCCCACCGACTCGGCGACTGCGACCTGCACGTCGGCGCCGGTGACGGGTTCAACCGCCATGCGGCCCGAGAAGGAGATCACGTAGTCGAGCCCGATCGGCTCCGAGGCGAACTTCGCCAGCGTGGCCGCGTCCTCGGGCGTGAGAACCGGGGCGATCGCTGCCACGACAGCGTCGACATCGATGCCTGCCGCCAGAAGCTGCGGCTTCATCTGATCGAGGGTCAGCGACGTGGGCAAGGGCACCGCCTTGCTCAGCTCGGCGAGGTAGGCGGCCGACATCGGTGCCTCGTCGACGTTCGCGACGAAGTAGGTGACGTCGAGACCTTCGACCTTGCCTTTCGGCGCCTCCGTGTCAGCCGCGAGCTGGTAGGTGGCATCGATCTCGTTCTTGTAGATGGGGTACGTCTTGTCCGCGCTCGTGTCGAACGGCAGGTTCAGACGGTAGGCACCGGAACGGTCGACGACGTTCGCAGGGTCGAACGCGAACGCTCGATCGTCAGCGACGTTCTTCAGCGTGGACCGGTCCATCACGTACTGGTTCGTTTGCGTGACGTCCAAGAGGTCACCGGCTTGCTGCCTGATCGTCTCTCGGACTACCACCGTGGAAGCGCCGCTCTCGTTCCCAACCGCCTCGATGTGGCGATCCACGGTGAGTGGCAAGACCATCGGCTCCGCGAGCGGGGCGGCTGTGGTCGGGTTGACGAGCACGGTGAACGTGCCCTTGTACTGCAGATCGACGTTGAGGTCGGTCGGGTACTTCACGAGCGCCGGCACTGCCACCAACATCCAGGCGAAGGTCGCAACGACGAAGACGCCGGCGACCACGAGCGCGGTCGGTGGGAAGCGGTGGCGCGGGTGAGGAGTGTGTTTCGAAACCAACTGGTCGTCCGTGGCGATCATCATGTGACCTCCGAAAACTCGAGGCCCAGCGCATCGAGCGCATCAAAGTCCGACCTTCCCCATACGACTTCGAGACGCGTGTTGCCAGACCCGTCGGGCATGGATCAGCGGGACGTTCGGCCCTACTCCCTGTCTCACGCCTCGGGACGCGTTCAACGCGGCTTCAGCTCGCCACCGGTCGGCTCAGGGGCCGGCGGGTCGGATTCGCGGAGCTGACGCCAACCGTCCCCGGTGAGCGCGTAGTTCGACACGCTCCCGGTTGCGAACCATGACCACGTCGAGGGCACCGCGACGGTGGCCACTACGGCAAGGGCCACGGGAACCGCGCTCAGCGGGTCGTGACGCAAGGGTGTCAGCTCCTCCCGGCTCCCGCGGTAGTCACCGGTTCGCCTCGCCGCGTGAGCGATCTCCGCGGCTATCGCTCGGCGCTGGCCGTCTTGGGCGGCGCCGAGCACGGCCAGGAGGAACTGATGAGTCGCGACTTCTGATCTGCTCTCGGGTCGCAGAGCCGGGTGGCCGCCACCGGCCAGCTCGAGCATCGCGCCCACCAGATCGACGCCAGAGAGAAATGCGTTCTCCGGCTCGACCAACCTGGGATTGACGTCGATGAACGAGGGGCCCGTCGTGGCGAGGACCACGTCGGCCGACAACGCGCCGTGCCATTGAAGATCCGCGCCGAGCACCTCGAACCAGCGGCGCACCTCGGGAACCGAGAGGCTCAGCTTGTGGCTGGCGCCGCCCCTCACTCCCTCGCCGGTCCGCTGATTGGCGTGGAACGCTATGAGCCGGCCGTGATCGAACACCGACTGGCACATCACGAGCGGACCGTCGACTGCGGCCTGGATCACCACCGACCTCCCTGCCGCCACGTTCTCGAGCTCCGACTTTGTGGTCACCCGCTTGACACCACCGGAGGCTGTGCCGACGGGGTCCTTCACAAAGGCGGGGAATCGAGACCATCCAGCGAACGCGGTGGCCGTGACCGGCTGGGGGATGCCCAGGCGGGTCAGAGTGGCAGACGCCGAAACCTTGTCCTGTAGAGCGGTCAGGGCCGAAAACGGCGGCACCACTGTCGCGACTCCGGCCGCGTCGAGGCGTGCGCTGGCCCAGGACAGAACCGCCACCTGCTCCGGTGTGGGCAGGAGCACGTCGAAGCCGCCTGTCCGGTAGACCTCGAGGGACACATCGAGCCATCCGAGCGGATCCGGGCCGAATGCCGGGACCCGACGGACACGTGCGACATTGCGGGTGAACCGGCACAGGCAGAACGGATCCGGAGAGAGGACCTCGACGTGGTGCCCGGCGGCGTGCAGCCGGCCGGCGCACTGGCGGGCCGTGAGGCCCGACCCGTCGCTGAGCAGCACCCGCATGTGCTTGTTGTACCGCTGGCCGCCAGAGCGTGTTCCCGGTTCTTCCCGCGGTCGGGACAGATCAGCGCGTGAGCAGCTCGGCGTCGGCGGCGCGGACGAGACCGACGACGCGCCCCTCCGAGACGACGGCGGCGGCGGAGAGGGTGCCGTCGAGCAAGCCGCTCGTCTCGAGAAGATCGTCAGGTGCGAGCGGCGGAATGCTGTCGGCAACTGATCTCACACGAGCATCTGGCGCAGCGTGCAGGAGCACCGAGGCCCGAACGAGCCCGAGGTAGGCACCGTCGGCGGCGACGACCGGGAAGTCACGCTGCGCAGTGGTCGACATCACACCCAAGAGCTGCGCGAGGGGTTCATCGGGTGGGACACAGATCGGTTCCCGAATCATCACGTCGCTCACGTGGCGGTCCTTCACGCGCTCATGGATCATCGCGGCTTTCGCTTCCGCGGAGCTCGCGACGTACACGAAGGCGCCGATGAGGACCAGCCACACGTTCAGCAGGAAGCCGACCCCGATCATCGCGATCGCGACCAACCGAGCGACCAGTGCCGCGAGCCGTGTCGCGCGCTCGCGATCGGTCCGCTGCTCGAGCAACCCGCGGAGCACGCGACCCCCGTCGAGCGGGAGAGCCGGCAGGAGGTTGAACGCCGCGAGCAACACGTTGACCCACGCGAGCCGGGCGAGGAACCCGCCGCCGTAGAGCGCCGGCGGCCACATCTGCACGCGCGCTGCGACAGCGGCGAGGGCGAACGCCATCCCGAGCGCCACGCTCACGATCGGTCCGGCGATGGCGATGCGCAGCTCGATCCGCGGGTCGTCCGGGCGACGGGCGAGCTTCGAAATGCCCCCGATCGGGAGCAGCTCGATCTCGACAGTTTCGATGCCGCTTCCGCGGGCGACCAAGCTGTGCCCCAACTCGTGGGCGACGACGCAGGCGAACAACGCAACCAGCCAGCTCATGGAGGACGCCATCGTCGGGCCCTCCTTCTCGTTCGCCGCGAGCGCGACGAGCGCGACCAGCAACAGGAACGTGGCGTGGACGCGGATCTCGATCCCCGCGATCGTGCCTATCCGCATCGAGAGGCTGCGCCGCGGCTGCGAACCGTCCGAGCGCGACCCACTCGACCCGGGCCGCGTCGGGCGTGGCGGTGGTGGCAACTTGCCCGTCCCGCTCATCGATCGCTCAGCCGTTGCGACCGCCGGCCAGCCGCTGCCGCAGCTCGACCGCCCGAGTGCGAAGATCCTCAGCGACCTCGGTCCCGGTCGAGTCGGCGACCGCGGCGGCAAGGTCAGCGACGAGCAACACGAGGTCGCGTAGGTCGTCACTCGGCTCATGCAGCGCGATTCGTGAGAAGGGGAACGCAACGGTCACTCGCGTGCCGTTGACCACCGTTGCCGCTGCCTTTCGCTTCTCTCCCTGTGACTCGTCCATGTGTTCACCTCCAGCGCGATCGTGAGCCAAGGGCGGCTGGTCGATAAGGGCCATCGGTCCCGCGTCATCCCGACCCTGGAGACCTCACGGGCGTGGTTTCGCCGCGGGCACGATGCGGGGTCGGGAACTTCCCGGGCACGCTGGCGCACTCCACCCGCCTCGACGTGTTCGAGGTGACCATCGTCGGCGCCCGGCACCGGACTTCACGACAGCTCCTTGGGCGTCACGAGATGGGTGAGGTGCGCGTTGCCAGGGCCGAGTTCAACCCAGCCGACGTGGACGTCGAAGGTCGCGAGCGCCCCCGTGGGGAACTTCGTTCGCAGCTGGTTCAGGAGGGGGGCGTCCCCCTTGTCGCACAGTTCGATCGCGAGATCCTGGAGGCCAGGGTTGTGCGCGATCACGAGGACCTCGGCGAGCCGTGCATCGACGATCCGGAGCCGCTCCAGGATCTCCCAGGCATCAGCCCCGTACAGCTCGGGTTCGATCGACACCTCGGCCGTCTCGCCGAGCGCGGGTCGCAGCGCCTCGAGCGTCTCGAGCGTGCGACGGGCCGACGAGCACAGCACCAGCTCCGGACGGATGTTGGCGGACGAAAGATGGTCACCGATCCTTCGCGCCGCACGAGCACCGCGAGGAGCAAGTGGTCGATCGTGGTCGGGGATGGACGCGTCATCCCAGCTGGACTTCGCGTGGCGCAGTAGGTGCAGCGTCCTCACCTCGATCATGCTGCCCGAAGCGAGCCCCCCTCGGATCGTTGTCCGTGAGGGGCGTCGGCTCTCGCAAAGGCGCCGCTCGGACCTATTGACATGTCAGCGGGTTCCAAGTAACTTGAATTCAAGTAACTTGAAACCATGCGGGGGTGATGGTGCCATGACGAGTCCGATCGATGCGGTGTTGGCGATCCACAACGCGTTCCGGCAAGACATGAAGCTGATCGACGCGGCCGCGCTGGACTCGGCCCGGGGCAAGCCGGGCCTGGAGGCCACGGTGGAGCGATTCCGGTTCTTCAACGAGGTGCTGGAGTGGCACGCCCACGGAGAGGAGCTGGCGATCTTCCCGGCGCTCGAAGCGGTGGCGCCGTCGGTCGCCGAGGCGTACGAGAGGGACCACCGAGCCCTCGACGCTGCGTTCGACGCGCTGAACAACGCTGTGTCGGTGCGTGATCCGTTGGAGACGGCTCGCGCGACGAAGGCGTTCAAGTACTTCCTCGACGTCCACCTGGACAAGGAGGATGGCCACTTGTACCGCCTGATCAGGGAACGGGTCGCAGTGCCGGACCAGGGTCAGGCCGTCGGCGTCATGGCGAGCACCGTTCCACAGGATCGTTTCCCCGAGCTGGTGGCGTGGATGTTCCCCCTGATGGGTGCAGACGACCGCGAGAACATGACTCGCATCTGGCAGATCGTGATGCCGGCCGATGCGTTCGCAGGGGCATCACGGCTCGTCGAAGCAGCAATAGGCGACGAGTGGTCGGAGCTGACTCGTCGCATCCCCGAGCTGGCCGGTGCGCACTGAGCTCGGCCAAGTCCGCGAAGGGCGCTGTCGAACCACTCATCCGCGTCGGTGCTGACTTCGAAGAGGAGTACCCAGGCGCCAGCGCTCTCGCCACCGAGTGCTACGCCAACCTCCTTCGAGCGGCCGATCTTCTCATGGAGCTGCACAACCGCCAGACCTACGACGACTACCAGCTCTCCTCGAGCGCCCGCCAGATCCTCGCCACCGTCGAGGGTGCCGGCCAGCCTCTCGAGCCATCCGTGATCGCCGAGCGGCTCCTCGTGACCACCGGGTCGATGACCTCACTTCTCGACAACTTGGAGAAGCGCGGGCTCATTCGCCGGCAGCCCCATCCCGACGACCGCCGCAAGCTCCTCATCGACATCACACCCGCCGCGCAAGCGATCGTCGACGAGCTGCTGCCCTCGCTGCACGCGCGGGAGCGTGAGGTGATGGGCGCGGCGCTCTCTCCAACCGAGCAGCGCGCGCTTCTGCGATCGCTCGCGAAGCTCCAGCAGGCCGCCGTTCAGGTGCGCTCGGCTCCCGCCCCTGGCCACGCCATCCGCCATCGTGGGGACCACGAGAGAAGCAACTGAGTCAGCGGTGTGGCGACGGGTCTGCACTGCGCTTCAGCAGCACGGCCACTTGGCCGTTTCCGAGAACAGTCATTCCGACCGCCTCCCAGCCCTCGGAACCCTCCGCGTTGAGCACGACGACGGAGTCGGATTGGCCTTGTATGGATGTGGCGGTCTTGAACGCGGGTAACGCGACGATGAGGTACTCCCACTTCGTGTCGACCATGACGACAGCTCCTTCAGACGGGGCCGAGGAGCGCCGCTCGGCACGGCGGGCACAGCCACCACTCGGGCAGCGCGACCGGGTGAAGCGTCGGATCGCCTTCGAACAGCTCACGACACCGTCCGCACTGACGGGGACGAACCTCCTGTGGCGTCTCTCGGGCTTCGAACCCTTCGATCAGGTCCACAGCGAGCTCCTTCGGCCCCGGACCTCGTCCGCACACGCGGTACCGGTCAGGGAGCAGAGCAACCCTACAGCTGTAGTCAATCACTAGCAACGAAACTCTGGTATTCGGCTACTTTTTTCGTGTGGCTGCTGACTGGACCTTCCTCACCACTCACGCGCTGGCGATGCTCTTCATCGCTCGCCAACCGGACGCCCGCCTGCGCGATGTCGCATCGGCGCTCGACGTCACCGAGCGCACCGCGTACGCGATCGTGGCGGACC
>DATKAS010000036.1:0-16090 GCA_035497855.1 Acidimicrobiales bacterium | reverse complement strand
GGTTCCGGGTTCGTTGCTGCTCTTCGGTTGGGTCGAGTGAGCGGCGAACCGCTCACCACTGGCGACGGACCCGCGACCGACGAGGATCTCGACGACCCCGGAGGCGTGAGCTCAGCACCGACTCCGACACGAAGTAGGGGCTTCGGGACGACGACCTCCGTACGCCGGTGGTGCCCGGTTCAGGTGAGCGGTCGCTGACGACATCGTTCTGGGAGTGCTCCCCTCGGGGCGCACCAGCGGCGGCGAGCGGTTGGGCTACTTCTTGGCTGCTGTCTTCTTGGCTGCTGTCTTCTTGGCTGCCGTCTTCTTGGCGGCGGGCCGCTTCTTGGCTGACGTCGTCTTCTTGGCTGACGTCTTCTTCGCAGCTGTCTTCTTGGCTGACGTCTTCTTGGCGGCGGACCGCTTCTTCGCTGCCACCTTTCTGGGGAGCGTCGTGCGAAGATCAGCGACCCGGCTGGCCAAGTCGTCGACTTCGCGTCGCAACGCAGCGATCTGGGCGCGGACCTCCTTCTCGATCGTCTGGACGAGACGCTCCGTCGCGGCCTCGCCCCGATCGATCCAGTCGCGAGCCCGTTGGTCGAATTGACGCATCTGCTCCTCGCCGTCGCTGCGCATCCGTTCAGACAGCGTTGCCAAGCGATCGATCAGACGATCGGCTGTTTCCTGGGGGGACTGTGCCTCGGTCACTGGGTTTCCTCCATCGGGTCGTGCTCCTGTCGTGATGATTTGATCCATGAAGCGGACGGAAGGCCAGGGCCATTCGTCACTCCGTCGAAGTTTCGTAGGGCCGCACGCCGATTGGTGGCGGTCACTCTTCCGGATCGGCGATCGGCGCGCCGGGAACGACGAGGACGGGGCACTCAGCGAACTCGAGGACGTGCGCGGTGACGCTGCCGAGGTAAGGAGAAGACGGTCCGCGTCGATCGCTGCGTCCCATGACGATGAGGTCGGCTTGCCAGGACTGAGCCTCGTCGAGGATCTGGCGGGAGGGTTCGCCGGTGAGCGCTACCGCGTCGACGTCCAACCCTTGGGATCGCGCCGTGTCGGTGAGGTGGCGGAGGACCGAGCGGCTCGCCTGCTCGATCCTCTCTGTCGCCCCGCTGTCGGGGGCGGCGGTGTCGAGGAGCGCGCCGAGGGCATGATCCGTGGCGACGGTCACGAGACGGAGCCGGACGTGCCAATCAGTCGCGAGCTCGAGCGCGACGTGTGCGGCGCGCAGCGCCGGCCGGGAGTCGTCGACGGCGACGAGAACGCGGCGGATCGTCATGGTTGCTCCTCCATCGAGGATGCGGACGGGGTGGCATTCCGGCGGTGCGCGCGGCTGCGGCTCAGCTCCTCACGATCGTGGTCGTCGAGGCGCAGCTCGAGGAGCTGGAGAGCGTCCTGGAGCGCGGGGATCCAGCGATCGCGAACGGCCCGCAACCGTTGTTGGGTGACGACGAGCTCCGTGCCGACCCGCGCGGCTGCGTTGGTCACAGCGGCATGTTCGACTGCCGCCTCGAGCGCATGACGGTAGGCGGCCGTTGCTGAGGCGAGCGCGGGGGTGCCAGGGGTCGGAGCCGTCGGTGGGAGGTCACAGCTGGCTTCGGCCGGGATCTCGACTCCCATCTCCGTGCGCCACACGACCCGAGCACTGGCTGGCCTCACCAAGGTGGTGGCGGCTCGAAGGTCTGAGCGGGCGCCGAGGATCATCGCTTGCCGTTGCCACTCCTCTGCGTCGCGGACCGCGGTGGTCCAGGCGGCTGCGCTCCGCTCGGTGAGCGCAGCCAGGCGGATCTCCTCCTGGCGGAGGGCTTGGTGCTTGCGGTGCAGGATGCTCGCCGCTCGTTCGGCGACCGCGAGCCGATCGATGAGCCACAGCCGGCCGGACCGACCCGGAGGGTGGCGGATCCTCATGCTGCTGGCCGCGAGGGATTCGGGTGGTAGTGCGGCGCGAGCGTCTCGGCGGAGAGCATCGTGAGCTCACGGCGCGGCAGCACGCATGCGGCGGCCCAAGCGCGGCCGAGGGTGTCGTCCAGGGTGCGGTTGTCACGGAGACCCTGCGCGACGAAGCCGCGGTTGAATTCCTCGGCGAATCGGAGATAGGCGTGATCGGTCTGGGAGAGCGCGCCGGCTCCCAGCAGCTCGGCGAGCTCGCGCACGTCGCGCGCCTTTGCGAGGAGCGCAACGAGCTGGGCGGCGAGCTCGAGGTGGTCGTCGCGGGTTCGGCCCGGCCCGGCGCCGCGGCGCATCAGGCGGGACAGCGACGCGAGCGGCTCGATGGGTGGGTAGATGCCCGACGCGTGCAGCTCGGGAGACAGCACCAGCTGTCCCTCCGTGATGTAGCCGGTCAGGTCGGGGACGGGATGGGTGATGTCGCCCCCCGGCATCGTGAGAACCGGGATCTCCGTGATCGATCCGCTGCGGCCCCGGATGCGACCGCACCGTTCATAGATCGATGCGAGGTCGCTGTACAGGTAACCGGGGTAGCCGCGCCGGCTCGGCAGCTCGCCGCGTGCTGCGGACACCTGTCGGACTGCCTCGCAGTAGGCGGTCATGTCAGCCATCACGACCAGCACATGTCGTCGCGTCTCGAACGCGAGGTGTTCGGCGATCGTCAAGGCCACACGCGGCGTGATGATGCGTTCGATCACGGGATCGTCGGCGGTGTTGAGCAGCAGCGTGAGCTCACCGGACTCGGAGCGTTCCTCGAGCGTGTCTCGGACCGCCGCAGCGTCGGCATGTGTGATGCCCATCCCCGCGAAGACGACCGCGAACGGTTCGCCGCCGGCATGGGCTTGGGCAGCGATCTGGGTTGCGAGCTCGAGGTGCGGCAACCCACCGACAGAGAAGATCGGGAGCTTCTGGCCGCGCACGACTGTCGTGAGCGCGTCGATGACCGAGACGCCAGTGAGGATCGCGTCGCTCGGGGTGTCGCGGGCGGTCGGGTTGAGTGGAGCACCATTCACATCGGCGGATCTGTCGCCGAGGATCGGTGGGCCGCCGTCGAGTGGCCTGCCGCGGCCGCTGCACACACGGCCGAGCCAGGCTTCGCCGACGCCTATGCGCATCGGGTGACCCGAGAAGCGCACAGCAGTTCCAGTCGTGGCGATCCCGGAGGTGCCCTCGAGCACCTGGATGACGGCCAGGTCGCGGTCGCGTTCGAGGACGACACCGTGGCGCACAGCATCGCCGTCGAGGACGATCTCGACGTCTTCGTCCCATCCCACGTCGTCGACACCCGCGGCGACGAGGAGAGGGCCTTCCACCCGACGGATGTCGGTGTACTCGATCGGCGCCGTGGTCATGGCGTGGGGAGCAGCGCGAGGACTCGGTCGCGGTGCTCGGTCACGGTGGCGATGTCGGCGGGACCGGCGACGTCGCGCGCACGGATCAAGGCGGAGAAGTCCACCTCTTCGAGCAGCGACGCGGGCACCCCTTGCGAGATGAGATCGAGGCAGCGGTCATGGACGGCGAGGACGGCGTCCCCGATGGCGGCCTGCTTGGGCGGCGACGCGTAGCCGTCGTTCTGACTCAACGCGTTCTGTTGGAGGATCGCCTCGCGGATGAGACGGCCGGTGAGCAGGATGACGCGCTCACGTCCGGGAAGCGCGCTGATCCCGACGAGATCCGCGATGGGTTGGAGCCGGTCTGCTTCGGCCAGCAGCCCCGAGAGCCGGGCGCGACGGCCAGGCCAGCTCGGATCGGCGTGCGCGACATGCCAGGCGGCGAGGTCGCCGGCGTCGCGTGAGAAAGAGGCACGCCACGTCACCGCGGGATAGTGACGCGCATACGCGAGGTCGCGGTCGAGCGTCCAGACGGTGCGCACGAACCGTTGGGTGTGGGCAGACACCGGCTCGGTGAGATCCCCACCGGGTGGTGAGACCGCAGCGATGACGGTGACGGATCCTTCTCCGCCCGCGAGCGTGCGCACCCGCCCGGCGCGTTCGTAGAACGCAGCAAGTGCCGACGGCAGGGTTGCCGGGTAGCCCTCCTCGGCTGGGAGCTCTCCGTTGCGTGACGCGAATTCGCGCAAGGCTTCAGCCCAGCGCGATGTCGAGTCGGCGATCAACGCGACGTCGCGTCCCTGATCCCGGAAGTACTCAGCGACCGTCATGGCGGTGTAGATGCTTGCTTCGCGGGCCATCACGGGCATGTTGGAGGTGTTCGCGATGATCACCGTGCGTTCCCACAACGCCCGGCCCGTCCGCGGGTCATCGAGTGCGCGCAGCTCATCGATCACGTCAGCCAGCTCGTTGCCGCGCTCACCGCAGCCCACATAGACGATCACGTCCGCGTCGCACCACTTCGCGATCTGTTGGAGCAGCACGGTCTTGCCGGTGCCGAAGCCGCCCAGCACCGCGGCGGTCGAGCCCTTCGCCACCGGCTCGAGAAGATCGAGCACCCGTTGGCCGGTGACGAGCGGGACCGGATCTTCGAGGCGGTTGCCGTGGGGTCGTGGCGTGCGAACCGGCCAGAGCTCGGTGACGGTGACGGTGACACCGTCGACAGTGGCGATCGGGTCATGCGGTCCGTACGAGGCTGGTGCCGCCAGCCAGCTGACCGTGCCGGACAGACCGGCGGGAACGGGGATCACGCGCCTGGCGCCGCCGGCGTCTGTCGCGTCGCTGAGCGCGGCGCCGGGGGAGACGGACTCGCCGAGCCGCGCCCGCGGCTCGATCACCCATCGGCGTTCGACCGGCCCGAGGGCGCCGGGTCTGAGCCACTCGGGTCCATCGAGCAAGGGACGCAACAAGCCGTCGAACACGCCGCCGAGCAGCCATGGTCCGAGCGATGCGGAAAGCGGACGGCGGTGACCGAGGACGGGAGCACCGGGCCCTATCCCACCCGTGTACTCGTAGACCTGGACGACGACACGGTCCTCCGAGAGCGCGACCACTTCACCCGGCAAACCGGCCTCACCGACCTCCACGAGGTCGAGCAGGCCCACCGATCCCGCCAGCCCGTCGACATCGAGCAGGGGGCCGTTGACGCGCAGCACGCGACCGGCCGTCGTCGATTCGGTGTTCCGCGTCAGTCCCACAGCGTCGCGACGTCGGGGCCGAGCGCCTCGACGGCCCGATCGGCGAGCGTGACGAGCCGGTAGTCGACGCGGCGGTGCCCATCACGCGCGACGAGGCCCGGTTCACCATCGGGATCGTCGAGGACCTCTGCGTCGGGGCCGAGCTGGAACGCCGCCATGCTCCGCAGACGTTCCCGCAGCTCGCCGTATCGGTCCTCGCGCGCGAGCGCGCGCGCTGCTGTGCGGGCGCGGTCTCGCAGCTCGTCGAGCGCCTGACGCCTCGCCGTGAGGACGACCTCGCGAGCCTCACGGCGAGTCGCGGCATGCTGGCGGGCGAGTCGCTCAGCGGCCTCGCGTGCGCCTTCGGCGCGGGCGGCGTCGACGAGCTCGGCGGCCTCCTCGTGGCTGCGAGCGATGCAGTCGTGGGCGTCGTGGTCGGCCGCGGCGAGCAGCGACGCCGCGTCGGCTCGTGCGTCCGCGATCAGCGCGGCGCGAACGGCGTCGAGGTTCACGTCGGCAACACCACCCGCAGGGCTTGTGCCTGCACGACATCCGCAAGGGCGTCGGCCGCCGCAGGAGTGAGCACGATCACGACGACATCATCAGGGAGACGCGCCCACGCGTCCCTGACCGAATCAGCATCGGCCGCTTCGAAGACGGTCGCGCCCGCCAAGGCGAAGCCCTCCACGCGATGCCGCTCGCCGAGAACCACGATGGTGCTCATGCTTTGCCGATGAGGATGATCGCGACGATCAGGCCGTAGATCGCGATGCCTTCCGCCAGGCCAACGATGACCATGGCCCGTCCGAACATCTCGGGTCGTTCGCTGATCGCTGCGAGCGCAGCCGAACCGGTGTAGGCGACGGCGATCGCAGCGCCGAATGAGGAACCGGCGACGGCGATCGCAGCGCCGATCAGCGCCGAGTCGTTCGTCGTGGAACCTCCGCTCGTGGTCGACTGGGCCGACCCGGGGCTGCCCGTGAGCGCGACGAACAACAGTGCCAAGCCGCCGATCAGCAACACCATGTTCACGACCCGCAGCACGCGGATCGTGGAGCTGGCGCCGCGCCGTAGGGCCATCGCGGTGACCAGCGACCCCGCCACGAAGGCAGGGACGGCGACGAGCCATATCAGCATGGTGTCTCCTCTCGGATGACCGGGACGTGCCACGGCCGGAACGGGCGGCCCTCACTGACGAATATCCGGGAGAACAGCTCGTAGTACTCGAGGCGCAAGGCCTGCACTCCGACAACGAGCGCCTCGAGCGCGAACGCGACGACGTGGCCGATCGCGAAGACGGCGAGAGCTGCCACTGCCGCGGCGGTCCCCGATCCCCAGAGGCTCTTCGTCGCGTCCCACACGACAAAGGCGATCGCCGCGTGCATGAGACCGAACGCCGCCAGACGGGCGAACGACACGACGTTCGATCCGATGCGCAAGGCCAGGTCGAATGTCTCGACTCCCGCCTGCGCGACGCCCGCGCCGCCCGGGCCGGCCTGGCTTCGCAGCCCCACAGCGGCCAGCACGAGACCGATGACGCCGACCACGAGGCCAGCCGCCCACAGGGGCGGCAATGACCACACAACACCACCCACCACGAGCGCGAGACCGAGGAAGAGCGCGGCGCCTGCTCCACCGCTCGGTGCCCACAAAGCCGCGCCGGGCCCGCCCTCGCGCCAACGATTGACGATGCCGATCGCATACGCGCACGCAAGGAGGACCGCGCCGACACCGACGCCGGCCAGCAGCAGGGTCTCCGGTTCGTCGAGGGGAGCGATCCAGATGGTGGGCACGAGCCCTGTGGGACCGAACGCCTCCCCGTAGAGAAGGCCGAACACCGTCGCCATCGCGCCGAGAGCGAGCACCAGCGGCCAAACCCGGCGGACGCGGGCGAAGCGCGGTCTTCGGGTCCGGCGGAGCAACAGCGCGGCCACGACCAACACCAGCCCGTCGCCCACATCGCCGAACATCATCCCGAACATGAAGACATACGCGATGGTCGCGAACCACACGGGGTCCACATCCCGATAGGGGACCGTCGCGTAGGTGTCGACCAATGGGCGCAACGCCTCGGCCGAGCGACGGGGAGGCAACGCGGTCGGCACGTCCGCTCCCGTAGGTGTGGGCATCTCGACCACCGAACCACCCAGCGGGGCGAGTCGTTCAGCCAGCTGCCCGATCGCGTCAGCGGGCGCCCAGCCGGCCAATGCCGTGATCTGGTCTTGGTGCAACGCGCAGCTGCTCACCCGCTCGAGCTCAGCCTCTCCCGCGACGAGCTCCACCCGACCCGCCGCTCGCAGCGCCACGATGTCCGGAGGGTCCGGAGCGAGCCGCGGTCCGCCTGCTGCGGCGACGAGCTCGGCGGTCGGGGACCACCCGTCAATGCCCGCAGGGTGTCCTCCTTCCTCGGGTTCGACCACGCCGCTGTCAGCCACCGCGACCAGCACCCTGCGCCATCGGCGAGTCGGCGCCACCACCGCGATGCGACGCATCGGGATCGGGCCGGGCAGGTCACGCCACGGCATCGAACGCCTCCAAGGCGGCCGGCCCCCATGCCGCGGCCTCCAACGCCGCGCAGACTCGACGCGCGTCGCAGAGCAGCAGCACCGCCGACCACGCGACGGCCGCCTCACCGTCACGGGCGCGCCTGGTCTGGCGGGCGGCTTCGTCGCCGAGCCTGCGCCAAAAGGTGCTCTCAGCTCGCCACACGTCGCGCTCGTCGGACACATCGTCGAACACCCACCGCACGTCCGCCGGAAGGCCGTCGATGAAGGATCGGAGGCTCGCGCCGGCCCACCCCGGACCCAGGAGTCGCCCCGCGTCGATCGCGGCGGTGGTGCTCAGCTCGCGTCCGTGCCCGAACCGCTCACCCGCGATCACGACTGCCGCACCGGCTGCCGCCCACCGACGAAGCTCCGGGATGCGTTCAGTGATCCGCCGGGCCCACGCGACGCGCAACGACGCCGCGAACACCGCCCGCTCGCTGGACCCAGGGTCGCCCCATGGTGACATCGCGAGCGCGACCCGTACCTCGGCGATCGACAGCGCGGCCCGCACCCGTGGCCATGCGGTGCCGAGTGCCCCGAGGTCGAAGGGCACTGTGGGGAGCGCGCCCGCCAGCTCGTCGACGTGCGCTTCGACGTTCGCGATCTCGTGACCTCCGGCAAGCATCCGAACGACATCGCTACCGCCGGGTGGCAGCCAGCCCGCAAGGACTCGCAGGTGCCACAAGGCCGTTGCCCGAACGCCGCGTTCCGCGTCGATCAAGCTCATGCCGTCGTGGACGTCGCGGCCGTATGGCGAAGCCGACACCACCGACACCGCGCTGCTCACGTCACCGGCAGCCGCGACACTGCGCGCGCCCGCGCCGGAGACACAGCGATCCGCCAGCAGGCGTGCCCGCACGCTGCCCGCCACCCACCCGGGCCTCACCGCGCCGGCTCTCGATCCGATCTTGCGGCCCGTATCGTGGCGACCAGCCGGTCGGTCAGCATCGGGAGCCGTTCGGCCGCGCGGCTGGCGATCTCATCGGCGTCGCGCCGGGCGGCATCGAGCAGCTCCACTCGTTCTCGAGCCGAAGCCTCCGCCGCCGCCGCTGCCGCGGTTGCTCGCTCGGTCTCTGCATCTCGACGGGCGGCCGCCAACACCACGTCGGCGTTCCGCGCTGCCGCCACCCGTCGCTGCTCGGCCTCCCGCGCGCTCTCGCCGACGAGCTCGGCGGCCTCCCTCTGTGCCCCTCGCAAGGCCTCGAAGACCGGCGCGAGCTCCGCCGCCAGCTCCGCGTCGCGGTTCGCTGGAACGCCTGCGGGCGCGGCCGCGCCCGGTGCCCCAGCCGGACGGAACCGGCGAACGAAGTCGCGCAGGGTGGCCATTGTGGTGAATCACTACCACCAGCCTGTGTACATGCGTGGCTCTCCGTCGCAAAGGGTCATCAGTCCTCCGACGGTCAAGATCCTGGGAGCGCCAGATCGAACGGGGGCGGCTGAAGCTGCGACAGACAGGTCGTGTCGAGACCGCTCGCATCACCTTGCTCGATGAACGACTTGATGAGTGGGATCTCACAAGCCGCGGACGCTCCGTCGATGTCGTGTCCTTGTCCGGGCACGGTCAGCGCGAGGCTGTTCGGCCAGATCTCCCGGGCTCCCGCCATGTTGCTCGGCGGGTCCTGGGGGTCTTCCTCACCGTTGAAGGCGAGGACGGGAACGTCCGACTTCGTGGGCTCCGCGACAGCGTCGGCGTCGCTGGCTTTGGGGATGAGGGTGCAGACGGCTTGCCACCACTCGGCGTCGCTCTTGTCCCGTGCGTATTCGAAGCTGTCCGTGCCGACGAGCTTGCTCGGGTCGTCGCGGGCCCACGCCTCGTTGCATCGGATGGCGGAGGGCAGCATCTGTTGCTCGCCGCCGCCTGTGTCTGCGGACTGCGGGTACGCCTGGGTGAGGGCGAGCAGCGCACCGACGCGGTCGACGGTGGCCCCGAGGGTGTGCACGACCAGCGGGATGCTGGTCTGGGTCGTCTTGACGAAGAGGAGGTCGTGCAGCTTCGACGCGACCCAGCTCGAGTCGAGGCTGACCTCGGTGCCGTTCGGGGACCGGTCGGCCGGGATGACCCAGGGCGAAGCGCTGACTGAACTCCACAAGGCGTCCCAGTCGTCCCGGAGCGCCGGAAAGGCAGCTCGACATGTGGCGACCCGTTCGCACTCAGCAAGGACGAGGTCGAACGCACGTTGGCCGTTCTCGGGGAATCGCTCGAACACCGGAACGTCGAGGAGCGTTCCGCTGAGCAATGTCATGGTGCGGACACGATCCGGATGCTTCGTCAGGAAGACCTGCTCCGCCGTGGCCCCGTAGGAGATGCCCACGAGGTTGGCCTTGTCATAGTGCAGGTCGGACAGGACTTCGTCGACGTCGTCCGCGAACTCGGGCGTTGTGTAGAAGCGCAGGTCGGCTTGCAGGCTGGCCAAGCAGGACTTGATTGCCGATTGCAGAGCGGCTGCGTCAGGTAGGTCCGGGAACGTGGGGCAGGTGACGTTCGAGGCCCCAGTGCCGCGCTGTTCGATGAAGACCAGATCTCGCTCGGTGTTCGCCGCGACAAGGGGTCGCACCCGTCCGATCGTGTCCACCGCAGAATCGCCCGGACCGCCTGCGAACCAGACGATCGGATCGGCTTGTCGGTGCGGATCGGTGGAGGGGATCACGACGACGCGGATCGGGATCTGACGTCCACTGCCCCGGAGTCGGTCCTCGGGGACCGACAGCGTGCCGCATCGAGCCGGCACACCGTCGGCAGTGCACGCCTCGAGCACGAGACCCGTCGGTGATGTGAGCGTCGGTGATGTGACCGTCGGTGACGTGCCCGTGGACGTTCCTCCGCATCCGAACAGCAGCACGCTGAAGACGGCGAGTGTCCCGCCCCATTCGACCGCACGCCTGCCACTACGACGCTGAACGGTCCGCGACCGCATGCCGTGATCGTGCGGGAGGCGACCTCCCAGCGCCAGTGCTGTTGGTCCCTACTTGCTCACCCTGGTCAGTCTGGACGGCGCCGCTGCACCGACGGGCGCGACGCCATCTGAACCGCTCTCGCCTCTGTCACGCCTTCGCCATTGTCCTCACGGTGTCGTCACCACCACGTGACGGCCAAATCTCCGTGACGAGTCGGCGATGTCTGTTCCGTCTCAGCGCGCGGTACGCGACTGTTCGACCGGTCGGGCGGAATGAGGCTGGAGGAATGGGATGACCAAACGGAAGACGCTTGTCGCGCTCGTCGCCGCGCTGTTCGCGGCGGGCCTTGTCGTTTCGCAGGCCGCGGGTGCAGACAGCCACGGCAACGGCCAGGGGAACGAGAACGGCAATGGGCACGGCAACGGCAAGGTGAACCACCTCGTCTTCATCTACGAGGAGAACCACAGCTTCGACAACCTGTACGGGACGTGGGGCCCCGTGAACGGCGAAGCAGTGAACGGCCTGCCGCAGGCAGATCTCGCACACACCGTGCAGGCGTCCCAGGGCGGCGCCCCGTACACGTGCCTGCTGCAGAACGACGTGAACCTGACCACCGCCGCGCCGACGTCGCCCCCGCTGTCGGTTCAGTGCATCGACCCGATCGCAGCGGTCGGGCAGAGCCACTTCATCAACCTGCCCTGGAACATCGACAGCTACATCCCTGCCTCGGCGACCACGTGTCCGCCGCCGAACGTGTTCGCAGCGCACGGTGTCGTGAACGGCCAGGGCTTGCCAGGCGGATGCACCGAGGACCTCGTCCACCGCTTCTACCAGGAGCAGTATCAGATCGACGGCGGGAAGCAGGACCGGTATGTCACCGGCAGTGACGCAGTCGGTCTGACCATGGGCAGCTACGACTCGACGAAGCTCCCGATCTACACGTACCTGCACTCCGCGGGCGCGCCGAGCTATGTCATCGCCGACAACTTCTTCCAAGGAGGCTTCGGCGGCTCGTTCCTCAACCACCAGGTGCTGGTCGCCGCGCAGGCGCCCGTGTTCGCGAACGCGGACAGGAGCGGCATGCAGACCGGATGCGCCGTGGGCACGACGAACTGTGACCTCCACTCGGTCGTCGACACGAACGGGTTCCCGAACACCTACCCGCTGTACACGCCGACCGGCGCGGTGAAGGATCAGCAGCTCACCGAGGCCGCAGGCGCCAACGGCAGCTGCACGCCGACCTTCGCGACCGGAGCTGTGGCAGCGCCGGCAGGCACGCTCTGCGGCGACTACGCGATCAACACCATCCAGCCCTTCACCCAGCCGTACGCGCCGGGCACCGTGCTCGGGAAGCGGCTGCCGCTGCTCACGAGCCCCAACATCGGTGACGCGATGTCGGCCAAGAAGGTCACGTGGGCGTGGTACTCGGGCGGTTGGGACAACGCGGTCGGCAACAACGGGCGCGACGCGATGCACCCGCTCGGACCGGGTTGGACCAACGGCCCGGAGAACACGGCGAACGGCGCGTGCCTGGCGCCTGCGGGCGAGTTCATCGCCGCCAATGCCGTCTTCCCGAACTGCCCCGATGCGCTGTTCCAGTTCCACCATCAGCCGTTCGGCTACTTCGCGAACTACGCGGACGGCACGCAGGGACGTCTCGACCATCTGAAGGACGAGGCGCAGTTCCTGCTCGATGCACAGAACGGCAACCTCCCCGCGGTGAGCTTCGTGAAGCCGATCGGTGAGGAGAACGAGCACCCCGGCTACGCGAGCGAGGTGCATGGCAGCGATCATCTCGTCGACCTGATCCAGACCATCCTCAACGGTCCGGAAGGCAAGGACACGATGATCGTGGTGACCTACGACGAGTTCGGCGGCCAGTGGGATCACGTCTCGCCTCCGGGCACCGACGACAACCCCGGGCCGCACGACGCGTTCGGTCCTGGCACGCGCATCCCGGCGCTGATCCTGGGAGCCGGCATCCGCCATTCGAGCGTCGATCACGAGCAGATGGACACCACGTCGATCCTCGCCACGATCGAGCACCGGTTCAACGTCAAGCCGTTGCGCAACGGGGTGACGGGTCAGCCGACCCGCGATGCCTACGTCAACGACCTCTTCGGAGCTCTCAACACCTGACGCGCCTTCGCGGTCAGGGCTGCACGGTCTTGGTCGTGCAGCCCGCCGCGACAGGCGTCCGCGAACCGGTCCTCGAGCCACGGGAGGATGTGGGGCGGAGCGACGGGGCGGATGAAACATACTCTGCCGGCCATGTTTCTCAATCAGAAACGCGATGGAGGGATCGAGCCGCTCGAACCTCCCTTCGCACCCGAGGTCGCGGCCGAGCTCGAGAAGATGACGCCCCCCGGTGTGCCGCCGATCGCCCTCTTCCGCACGTTCGCGAAGAACCTCCCCATGACCCGAGCGATGCGTCCGTGGGGGACCTATGAGCTCTCGCGCGCGCTGAGCCTGTCGCTCCGCGAGCGCGAGATCGTCATCGACCGCACGTGCGCGCGCTGCGGGTGCGAGTACGAGTGGGGAGTGCACGTGGCCTTCTTCTCGGTGAAGGCCGAGCTCACCCCTGCACAGGTCACTTCGCTCACGTTCGGCACGTGCACGGACGAGTGCTGGCAGTCCGAGCGCGAGCGACTGCTCATCGAGACGGTTGACGCGTTGCACGATGACAACGACATCTCCGACGACCTCAGCGCCCGCCTCGCGACCGCCCTCACCGAGGAAGAGCGCCTCGACCTGTTCCTGCTCGCCGGCTGGTACCACGCGATCAGCTTCGTGGCCCGCGCCGCCCGCGTCTCCCTCGAGGAGGGTGTCGCACGATTCATCGACGTCGGCTAGACAGGGCTGATGATCGGCACGATTGTCACGCTCCAGTACGACGACGAAGGCTTCGATCCTGACCTCATCGAGAAGGTCGCCCGGGAGGCGACGCCGACGTTCGAAGGTCTTCCCGGCTTGCGCAGCAAGGCGTTCACGGTCGATTCGGCGAACCGACGTGCCGTGAACTTCTACGTGTGGAGCTCCGAGGAAGCCGGTCGTTCGTTCTTCAACGACGAGCTGCGCGCTTTAGTGGTCGACCTGTACGGGGTGAATCCCACTGTCGACTTCGTCGAGATCGTTTCGCTGGTCGACAACGGGGAGTGACCGGTCTCCAGTGACGTCGGGCCGGTGACCTCGATCTTCGATCCGTTCGACCCGATCGGATCGATGGGCCGCATATGGACCCGCGGCCAACGTGATGCGCAGACCTGGCTTGAGCAGTGGATCGACGTGACGTCGGCCTGGACCTCCGCTGCGCCGACGCCAGAGCGTCTGCTCGGCCAGCTCATCGACGGCATGCTCGCTCGCTTCGGGGACCAACGACTCACCATGACCTTGCACGGCCACGAGGTGTCGGGGGTGCTCGACGCGCTCCGCGTCTCAGGGCCTGCGGGTGACCACCGAGCGCACATCGTGCTCTCCGACGTCGACTGGGAGGGAAGGCGGCTCGAGGAGGTCGTGGTGCGGGCACGCCAGGTGCGTCTCGGGCCGGGTGTCACGTCGACGCTCACGGCGGCGCCCGTGGAGATCGAGGGGCGGGCCCGGCTCGACGAGGTGCTGCGGTGGGCCGAGAGCGTGGATCTCGAGTGGGACATCCGTGTCGACCCGACCGGGGAGCTGCGCGCAACGCATCGCGAGCGCCAATACCGTGTCGGTGGCGGCGCCTCCGCGGTCGACGGGAAGCTCCACGTCGAGGTCGCATCGGTCGGGTTCGGCGACATCGGCGTCCGCCTCCCGAGCTGGATGCGGCTGGTGCGTGAGGTCGACCTGCCGCCGCTGCCGCCCGACACCCATCTCGTCGACGCGCACCGCACGGGCGACGAGGTCGCGTTCCGGGTGCGGCTCGACGACGTGCGCTACGACCTCGACCTCGCGAGGATCCGCGACGCGATCATGCGCGGCGCGGCCGTGCCGTTCTCCTAGCGCTCGCTATGCCCGGAGGTTCTCGACGACCACGGCGATGCCCTGGCCGACGCCGATGCACATCGACGCGACGCCGTATCGGCCACCCGTCGCGGCGAGGTGATGCACGAGGGTCGTGAGGATGCGAGCACCCGATGCGCCCAGGGGGTGGCCGATCGCGATCGCGCCCCCGAGCTGGTTCACCTTCGCCGGGTCGAGGTCGGGCCATCCGCGCAGGCACGCGAGGCTCTGCGCGGCGAAGGCTTCGTTCAGCTCGACCGCGTCGATGTCGTCCCACTTCAGGTCCGCGCGCTGCAGTGCGGTGAGCGCAGCACTGACCGGTCCGATGCCGTAACGCTGCGGCTCGACGCCGCTCGTCGCTCGGCTCACGATGCGAGCCATCGGCTCGATGCCTGCGCGCTCGGCACCGTCGGGGGAGGCGAGCAGCAGCGCGGCCGAGCCGTCGTTCATCGGTGACGAGTTGCCCGCGGTGACGGAACCGCCTTCACGGAACGCGGGCTTCAGTGTGGCGAGGCGCTCGACCGTTGTGTCGTCCCGGATGCACTCGTCACGTGCGAGATCGACACCGGGAACGCCGATCGCCTCCGCCGCGAACGCGCCGCGCTCCCAGGCCTCGGCGGCGCGCATGTGCGACGCGAACGCGAACATGTCCTGCTCCTCGCGGGAGATCGCGAACTCGTCCGCCAGGATCTCCGCGCCCTCCCCGAGCGCGACCGTCCACTCCTTGGGCATCCCGGGGTTCACCATCCGCCAGCCGAGCGCGGAGTTCCACACCTGCTCGTGCGTCGTCGGGAACGCACGGGACGGCTTCAACAGCACCCACGGCGCCCGCGTCATCGACTCGACGCCGCCGGCGATGATCAGGTCGGCCTCGCCGACTGCCACGGCGCGACTCGCGTCGCTCACGGCCTCGAGCCCTGATCCGCACAGCCGGTTCACGGTCGCACCGGGGATCGACACCGGAAGCTTCGCGAGGAGAACGGCCATGCGAGCGACGTTGCGGTTGTCTTCGCCCGCGCCGTTCGCGTCGCCGAAGTACACCTCCTCGATCGCGGACGGATCGAGCGACGGATGGCGGTCGAGGAGGCCCTTCAGCGCGGTTGCCGCGAGATCGTCGGGCCGCACTCCCGAGAGCGCGCCCCCGAGCTTGCCGATCGGAGTGCGGACTGCGTCGAGGATGAGTGCGTCGGTGAGCATCGTGGTCACGTGAACATCATCGCCTTCTCATATCAGGGGCGTACCCGGGCCGAGGCCGAGAAGCACCCGGCCGTAGAGCTCGCGGTTCATCTCGAGGTTCAGCAAGCCGTGTTGATTGATCGCCCGGAGGTCCGCGACGGCTCGCGTGAGCGGGCTCGACAACCGAATGCCCGACGATCCGCTGGCGTGGAAAAGGACTTCGACCCCGTCGAGGCACCGACGCACCCCTTCGGCGCAGTCGAGCCTCATGCGCGCTCTCGTGACGAGATCGAGGTCGTGACCGTTGCGGGCGGCGGCGTCGATCTCGTCAGCGCAGCTGTAGAGCAGGAGTGCGCCCTCATGGATCGCCATCCCGGCTTCACCCGCCTGCATGTGCGTCATGGGATGCGTCCACTGGTCGTCTGACGTGTACGCGATCGTCTTTCCCCTCACGAGTGCAGGGAACTCGCGAATGGCTTGCCTGGCGATTCCG
>DATKAS010000035.1:0-32240 GCA_035497855.1 Acidimicrobiales bacterium | reverse complement strand
GTCGCTGTGATGACACCGACCCAGAGGTCGGCATCGGCCTCGAACTGATCGAGTGCGGCCTCGAAGTCCGAGGCGACCTCGCCGTTGACCGCGTTGCGTGCCTCGGGACGGTTCAGCGTGAAGATGCCGACGTGCCCGCGTCTCTCGTACTCGACCTTCGCCATGGCGGCGCAGGCTAGCCAGGCTGGTCGGCGGGGGCGGCAGCCTCGGTCTCCGGCGCGGCTTCGGTCGCCGGCGCGGCTTCGGTCGCCGGCGCGGCTTCGGTCGCCGGCGCGGCTTCGACGGGCCCGGCGTCCACCGCGGGCTCCGGAGCGGTCGGCTGCTCGGCCTCGGGCGCTTCGGGCTTGGGCGCTTCGGGCTTGGGCGCTTCGGCCTCGGGCGCTTCGGCCTCGGGCGCTTCGGGCTTGGGCGCTTCGGGCTTGGGCGCTTCGGCCTCGGGCTCTTCGGCCTCGGGCGCTTCGGGCTTGGGCGCTTCGGCCTCGGGCGCTTCGGCCTCGGGCTCTTCGGGCTTGGGCTCTTGGGGCTTGGGCGCGGCGGCCTTCGGTGTGCGGCGCGGGGGAGCGGGACGCCGCGGCTTCGGCGGACCCGTCACTGCCGGCGGTGCGATGCCGAACTGCGCAGCGATCTGAGGCAACGCACCCGCTGACCGGGTGACCGCGGTCTTCAGCTCGTCGGGCACGGGATCCGGGACGCTCGCGGCGACCACCGAGCTGCGCACCGGGGAGAACGCGATCGCTTCGAGCACCGCGACCCACCGGTCGGCGGTCGCGGTCGCGTTCAGCGCGGCGCCCGAAGCCTCGGCCAGCCGTGCCGCGAGCGGAGCGGGGAACCGGGCTCCCGCCTTCGGGGGGCGCGTGCTGAGACGCAGCGCTCGCACCACGCGTGCCTCATCGAGCGCGGTGCCGATCTCGTCGAGCCAGGCGGCGTGCTCCTTTTCGACCCGCGTCGTGAGCGCCTCGCGCAGCTGCGCAGCGATCGTTCGTGACTCTTCGTCGCGTGCGGCATCGTCGGCCCCGACCACGGATCGCAGATCACGCAGATCGATCTCGTCCACATCGTGGAGGGCGGCCTCGGCACGATCGCGCCATTCGGCCGATCGCACCTGCGGGAGCATCTGCTCTGCGAGCACGACGAGGCTCTTCGCGGGCACCTCTGGCTTGCCCTCGGCCTTCAGCGCTTCGTTCTGCGCGGCGATCGCTTGCCGGACCGCAGGAAGTCCGCCGGCGAGCAGCTGCTCTGCGATCGGCACCTGCTCCGGAGGCAGGCTCGCGAGCAACGCCTTGCGGTGCGTTCGTCCGGCCCGTAGTCGCTTCGCTTTCGGCTTCGGCTCTGCGACCACGACCTCTCGGGGAGGGCGGGGCGGACGCGGTGTGCGAGTGCGCGGCGGACGCGACGTCCGCGACGAGCGGTCCGCCGTGCCCGGCGCCTGCCCTCCGGGTTCGCGCGGCCCGGTCGGGCGGCGATCACGGTCTGGCGCCTTGTCGCCTCGACCCGACGGCTCGCGGCGTGGTCGTGTCCGCCGAGCGTCGTCCGCAGCGTCGCCACTCGGGCGAGGAGGACGTTCTCGGCGCGGCGGGCGATCGGTGCGCGACTTCGTCGCGAGCGTCGTGACCACAGGCTCGAACGGCTGCTGTGACCCCAAGAGCTCGAGCCGCTCGGGCTCGGAGCGGGGGTTGCGATCCGCGACGACCGACAGGATCGAGATGCCGTCGAGGTCGACGTCGGCTTCGACCTTCACGACGTCGCCGACCTTCGCTCCGGTCGCGAGGAGGCCACCCTCGACGACGCCCCGCGGCTCGCGCGCGCCGGCGGCGCGCCACGTCCAGGTGCCGTCGGGGCGCGCGCTGGTGAGCTCGATCTCCATCCGGCGCGACATCGGCAGGCAAACCTAGTGGTCGTCGTCGCGTGAAGCCGTCCGCGCGCCGACGACGAGCCGTCACTACTGTTTCGTCACAGTGACGAAACAAGCAGACACCCGTCGCTGCCGATGGTGTGGGCGACCGTTCGACTTCGCGCCGGGACCCGGTCGTCCCGCGCTCTATTGCCGTCGCAGCTGCCGTCAGCGCGACTACGAAGCACGCCGCCGCGGGCACGAGCTCGGGCTCGCCGAATCCGACGTCGTCATCGCTCGCCGCGAGCTCGAGCGGCTCGGTGACCTCGTGTACGTGCTGCGGTGCGCCGTCGACGACGTCGAGCGCGATCTCGAGTGGCCGCGCGGCAGACCGTCGGCCAGGGAGCTCCGCGAAGCCGTGGCCTGGCTGCTCGACGCCGCCCGGCCCCTTGCGGCCTTCCGCCCAGAATGATCGTTATGTCGAGTTGGGCCCCGAGGCTCCGTCAGGAGGTCCCGTCAGAGGCTCCGTCAGTTGAGGTGCGAGAGGGCAAAGGCCCGGTCGGCCACTTCCCCGTCGAGGCGCCACTCGGCCTCGCAGGTCTCGGTCGAGCACCCGTGGCGCTCGACCCGGGCCGGGACAGTCGTGAGCACGATGCTGACCCGCGCCTGGCCGCAGGTCGGGCAGTGCTCGCGAGGGATGGGCCGGTGACCCGCCGTGTCCGCCGTCATGGTGGGCCGTCGGCAGGATCGCGCCCCGGTTGAGGCATCCCCCCGTTCTGTCACACCACCGATAGAGTCGGGCTGCCGTCGAACCCGTGCGGGAGAGTCCTTCGAGGGGCGTCACGTCCCGAGGAGGCGCCGAAGGAGCAACCTCCCCGGAATCTCTCAGGCACCCGGACCGCAGGGGTGAGGCAACTCTGGAAAGCAGAGCGGCGCGCCGCTCTCACCGAAGGGGAAAGCCGGGCATCCGGCGAATCTCTCAGGTCCCGCGACAGAGGGGGAACGACCACCCCTGCACGTCTGCGACCGAGTGAGGCACCGATGGCAGAGCTCATGCCCTTCGAGAGGTTCGTGGAGCGCCACCTCGGCCCGTCTCCCGCCGAGCAGGAGAAGATGCTCTCCGAGCTGCGCTTCGCGACCCTGGACGACCTCACCGCCGCCGCGGTGCCCGCGGCGATCCGGTCGAGTCAGCCCCTCGACCTGCCGGAGGCGGCCACCGAGCGCGAGACGACCGAGGCGCTTCGTGAGCTCGCCCAGAGGAACCGCGTCGTGCCCTCGATGATCGGGCTCGGATACCACGGGACGATCACTCCCCCGGTGATCCAGCGCAACGTGCTCGAGGATCCAGGTTGGTACACGGCGTACACGCCGTATCAGCCGGAGATCTCGCAGGGCCGCCTCGAAGCCCTCCTCAACTTCCAGACGATGGTGAGCGATCTCACCGGCACCGAACTCGCGAACGCGTCGCTGCTCGACGAGCCCACCGCCGCGGCGGAGGCGATGGCGATGGCCCGCAGGCTCGCACCAACCGGCGCGTCGTCGCGGTTCGTCCTCGACGCCGGATGCCATCCCCACACCATCGCGGTGGTGCAGACGCGCGCCGAGCCGCTCGGCATCGAGGTGGAGGTCGGCGACCCGAGGGAGCTCCTCGCCGTGGGCGACGCGCCGTTCGGGGTGCTGACGCAGAACCCGTCCACGACGGGAGAGGTGCGTGATCTCCGTCCCCTGATCGATGCGGCCCACGAGCGCGGCGCGCTCGCAGTCGTCGCGACCGATCTCCTCGCCTGCTCGTTGATGGTGCCGCCGGGCGAGCAGGGCGCCGACATCGTCGTCGGGTCGGCCCAGCGGTTCGGCGTGCCGATGGGCTTCGGTGGTCCGCATGCCGGCTTCGTCGCGACGAAAGCGATCAACGCGCGATCGCTTCCCGGTCGCCTCGTCGGCGTGTCGAGGGACGACGCCGGGCACATGGCCCTCCGACTCGCGCTGCAGACGCGCGAGCAGCACATCCGGCGAGAGAAGGCGACCAGCAACATCTGCACCGCGGAGGTGCTGCTCGCCGTGGTGGCGTCGATGTACGCCGTGTACCACGGGCCCGACGGGCTGCGCCGCATCGCGCGTCGCGTCCACGCCTACGCGGACAGCCTCGCGACGCGCCTGCGTGTCGCAGGGCTCGACGTGGCACACGACTCCTTCTTCGACACGGTCACGATCCGCATCCCAGCACGCGCCGGTGACTACGTACGCCGCGCTGTGGAGCAGGGCATCGACATCCGCCGGGTGGACGCAGACCACGTGGCGATCTCGATCGACGAGAGCACCACGCTCGGCGATCTCCGCACTGTCGCGAGAGCGCTCGGCGCCGATCTGACGGACGCGCGCGCAGCAGGCACCTCGATCCCGGAGCCGCTCCGCCGCACCACGACGTTCCTCACGCATCCCGTGTTCAACACGCACCATTCCGAGACGTCGATGCTGCGGTACCTCCGTTCGCTCCGCGACAAGGACATCGCGCTCGACCGGTCGATGATCCCCCTCGGCTCGTGCACCATGAAGCTCAATGCCACCACCGAGATGGCGCCGATCAGCTGGCCGGAGTGGGCGTCGATGCACCCGTTCGCTCCCCTCGCGCAAGCGCGCGGCTATCTCGAGCTCTTCCGCGACCTCGAGCGCTGGCTCTGTGAGATCACCGGCTACGACGCGGTGTCGCTGCAGCCGAACGCCGGGTCTCAGGGTGAGTACGCGGGGCTGCTCGCCATCCGCGCGTACCACCGCAGTCGCGGTGAGGACGGCCGCACGGTCTGCCTGATCCCTGCGTCAGCGCACGGAACCAACCCTGCGAGCGCAGTGATGGCCGGGTTCGAGGTGGTCGTCGTCGCCTGTGACGACCGGGGCAACGTCGACCTCGACGACCTTCGTTCGAAGGTCGCGACGCATCGACATCGGCTGGGCGCGCTGATGATCACCTACCCGTCCACGCACGGCGTGTTCGAGGACGCGATCACCGAGATCTGCGACGTCGTCCACGATGCGGGTGGGCAGGTGTACCTGGACGGAGCGAACCTGAACGCGATGGTCGGGCTGGCACGGCCCGGCAAGTTCGGCGCCGACGTGTCGCACCTGAACTTGCACAAGACGTTCTGCATCCCCCATGGCGGCGGCGGACCCGGAGTGGGTCCGATCGGCGTGCGTGCCCATCTCGCCCCGTTCCTCCCGAACCATCCGCTCGTCGCAGAGGCAGGTCCGGTCACCGGCGTCGGGCCGATCGCGGGGGCGCCATGGGGATCCGCGCTGATCCTCACGATCCCGTGGGCCTACATCCGCGCGATGGGACCCGACGGGCTGCGCACCGCGACGCAGGTCGCGATCCTCAACGCGAACCACATCGCACGTCGCCTCGCGCCGCACTACCCGATCCTCTACACCGGTGCATCCGGCCTCGTCGCGCACGAATGCATCCTCGACCTGCGCGCGATCACCAAGCAGACGGGGATCAGCGTCGACGACGTCGCGAAGCGGCTCGTCGACTACGGCATCCACGCGCCGACGATGTCGTTCCCCGTCGCCGGCACGTTGATGGTCGAGCCGACCGAGAGTGAGAACCTGGCCGAGCTCGACCGGTTCTGCGACGCGATGATCGCGATCCGAGAGGAGATCCGCGAGGTCGCGAGCGGAACGCTCGACCGAGAGGACAACCCACTCCGGAACGCGCCGCACACCGCCGAAGTCGTCACCGCCGACGAGTGGACCCACCCGTATCCCCGTTCGCGTGCCGCGTACCCCGTCCCCTCGCTGCGCAAGGACAAGTACTGGTCGCCCGTCGGTCGCGTCGACGGCGCGCAAGGCGACCGCAACCTCATGTGCTCCTGCCCGCCGCTCTCGTCGTACGAGTAGCGGGTCACGAGTACGCGGCGAAGAGCTGCTCGATCGCGACGAACTGGCCGCCCTTCGTCGATGACATCACCACGATCGGCGTCGTCACACCGGCGTCGAACCATGCCTCCACGCCGTCACGCACCTCGGTCGCAGATCCGTAGAGCGTGCAATCGGACAGCCACCGCTCGCTCATGAGCGTCGGGACCTTGTCGCGCTCCCCCGCCGCGAACGCCTTTTCGATCGCCTCCATCTCCTCGACGTAGCCGGCGGCCTTCCAGTAGTTCCGGTAGTTCGGCAGCGCGACGTATCCGGTGAGCGTCCGCCGGTTGACCGCCGCGGCCGCCTCGCGATCGTCGTCGATGACGGTCGGGATCATGTTCCCGACAAAGAAGCCCTGCGCGCGCCGTGCGTCGGGGATGAGCTTCAGGCTCTCCGGCATGTGGCTGCGCGAGCCGTTCGCCCACACTGCACCGTCGCCCACCTCTGCGGCGAGAGCGACCATCCGATCTCGCAGCGTGGCGAGGACGATCGGCGGTAGCTCCCCGATGCGTTCGCCCGCCGCACGCATCGACGCGACGTAGTCGCGCATGTCCGACAGAGGTCGACCCACGTCGAGCTGCAAGCGCTCGTGCACCGGCCCGTGGCTGACACCGAGCCCGAGGTCGAAGCGCCCGCCGCTCACCTCGTGGATGTACGACGCGGTCTGCGCCATCGACGATGGATGCCGGAAGTAGATCGGCTCGATCGCCGTGCCGAAGCGGATGGTCGAGGTGACGTGTGCGAGGGAGGTGCACAGGCCCAGGGCGTCGCCCAGGCTCGGGCAGTAGATCCCCGAGAAGCCTCGGCGTTCGATCTCGCCTGCCATCTCGAGCGCGCGCAGTCGCTTGCCAGGCACGGCGGCGAGTGACACAGCGGGCATCGGCATGGTTGGCCCCTTCGGATCGGTGGCGCGACCGGGGTGGTGCGTCGTGAGTGAGTGTGGCACCTTGCCCGGATGCGCACCCGGCTCGCGCGTGCCGTCGCCCTCGTCTCCGCCGCGCTGCTGCTCGCCGGGTGCGCGGGCTCGGGCGACAGCTCGAGCGCGACCTCCGCGGCAGCCGCGACGACGACCGAGGCCGAGCTCACCGCACCGACGACTGCGACGATCCCCTCCACTGTTGCCGCGACGACGAGCATCGTGACCGCTCAGTCGGCGGCGCAGACCTACGCCGAGCCTGGACCGTTCCCGGTCGGCGTCGCCGAGCTGACCGACGGACCGGTGCCGATCACGGTCTTCTACCCGGGCCTCTCCGGAGACGAGGAGGGAAAGCAGAAGGCCGCGTATGACCTGCGCGCGTGGCTCCCGGCAGCCGAGGCCGCGAAGCTCACGCAGTCCCAGCCGTATGCCATGGATGCGTTCACGGGACTCGCTCCCGCGGATCCGGACGGAGGCCCGTATCCGCTCGTCGTCTTCAGCCACGGCCTCGCCGGGTACCGCCTGCAATCGACCTTCCTGACCGTGCACCTCGCGTCGTGGGGTTTCGTCGTGGCGGCGGTCGAGCATCCGTACCGCGACCTCACCGCGATCTTCGGCGACCTGGGTCCGCTCGTGGCGGGTCTCGGCGCACCGGACGCACCCGACGTGCAGCAGCTGATCGGTGCGATCGACGAAGTCGAGGCTGCGGCGAGCGCCTCCACGGGACCACTCGCGGGCCTCACCGTCGAGACGACGAAGGTCGGCGCGGTCGGGCACTCGGCGGGAGGGTTCGCGGCGTACGGCGCCGCGGCGGCCGATCCACGGATCGTCACCTACGTGGCGATGGCCTCACCCGCCGGCGGCTCGTTCACTGATGCCGCACCGACGACAGCGCCCGCGGTGCCTCCTCCCGACAAGCCGTCACTGCTCATCGCAGGCAGTGCCGACGCGATCGCGCCGCTCGCGCGCATCGAAGACGCGTACCGAGCATTGCCGCCGCCGAAGACGTTGGCGGTGATCGACGGCGTCACCCATCTCGGCTTCATGGACATCTGCATGCTCACGCCACCGGGTCAGCCGAACGTGGTCGCGGCCGCCAAGGCGGCGGGCGTCGCGATTCCCGACCTGATCTTGCGCCTCTTCAGCGACGGCTGCGATCCGAAGTACACGCCGCCGAGCAGCGCGTGGCCCGCGATCGACGCGCTGACCACCGCGCACCTGCGCGGCGCGCTCGGCCTCGACGACCCGCCGGCCGTGATCGACCAGCAGGATGTCGACGCCGCGTTCCCGGACCTCCACATCACCCTCACGTCGTCGCCGTGAGGGGTGGGCGATGACCGAGCTGCCCGAGCACGGCCTGCCCCGCGACGAAGTGCTCGCGCGCCTCGAGGCGATGCGCGACCGCGACGTGGACTGGCGATCCGGGCGCGCGTTCACGCTCGCGTACCACGCGGGCGACGAGATCCTCGGCCTGCAGGCAGATGCGTTCGTGCGCTTCATGGACGACAACGGTCTCAACCCCGACGCGTTCCCGAGCAGTCGGCAGCTGCAGGCGGACGTCGTGTCCATGGTGTGCACGCTGCTGCAGGGAGGTTCCGAGGCCGCGGGGTTCCTGACGACCGGTGGCACCGAGAGCCTGCTGATGGCAGTGAAGGCGGCGCGCGAGCGCGGACGTCGCGAACGAGGCATCGAGCGCCCCGAGATGGTGCTTCCCACCACAGCGCACGCCGCGTTCGAGAAGGGGGCCCACTACTTCGGTGTCGAGTCCGTGCGCGTCCCCGTCCGCGACGACTACCGAGCAGATCCGGATGCGATGGCCGACGCGATCACCGACAGCACGGTGCTCGTGGTCGGATCCGCACCGCAGTACCCGCAGGGTGTGATCGACCCGATCGAGTCCATCGCGTCGCTCGCCGCCGACCGCGGCATCAGCTGCCACGTCGATGCATGCATGGGCGGCATCACGCTCCCGATGCTGGAGCGGCTCGGCTACCTCATCCCGCCGTGGAGCTTTCGGGTGCCCGGCGTGACCTCGATCTCGGTCGACCTCCACAAGTACGGGTACACCGCCAAGGGCGCGTCAGTCATCGCGCACCGCACGCGCGAGCTCCGCGCTGACCAGACCTTCTTCACGGACAGCTGGTTGGGCGGCGCGTACGGATCATCCGCGATCCTCGGCACGAAGTCCGTGGGGCCGTGGGCAGCCGCGTGGGCGGTGATGCAGCACCTCGGCGTCGAGGGCTACGTCCGCTTGACTGCGGACGCGCGGCGCGCGACCGAGCAGCTGATCGCTGCGGTGCGCTCGATCCCCGGGCTCGTCGTGCGGGGCGAGCCCGACGCGACGCTCGTCGCGTTCGGCTCCGACGACGACGCGCTCGACGTGTTCGCGGTCGGCGACGGCCTGCTTCGGCGCGGGTGGTACCTCGATCGACAAGGGCCGCCCCCCAGCCTCCACGCGACGGTGAACGCCGTTCACGCGATCGTCATGAACGACTTCGTCGCCGATCTTCGGTCCGCTGCGGAGGAGGCTCGTTCACAGGAAGCTCACGGGAGCGCGACCGCGTACGGATCTGCGGAGTAGCCAGCCGTAAACTCCCCGTTCATGCAGCAGACGAACACGCGCAAGCCCGCGCCCCAGGCCACGATCGACGAGGAGCGGCTGCATCGCAAGCAGCGCCTCGCAGCGGCGTTCCGGATGTGGGCCAAGCTCGGATACGACGAGGGGCCGGCCGGGCACATCACTGCCCGCGACCCCGAGCTGCTCGATCACTTCTGGGTGAACCCGTTCGGCCGCCACTTCAGCATGATCAGCGTCTCCGACCTGCTGCTCGTCAACCATGCGGGAGAGGTCGTCGAGGGCAACGACATCGTCAACCGCGCGGCGTTCGCAATCCACTCGCAGATCCACGCAGCTCGCCCCGACGTCATCTCGGCCGCGCACTGCCACTCGATGCACGGCAAGGCCTGGTCGTCACTCGGACGGATGCTCGACCCGATCACACAAGACGCGTGCGCGTTCTACGACGACCACGTGCTGTTCGACGACTACACCGGCGTGGTGCTCGACACCGAGGAGGGAAAGCGCATCGCGCACGCGCTCGGTGGTGCCAAGGCCGCGATCCTTCGTAACCACGGGCTGCTCACCGTCGGCGAGACGGTCGATGAAGCCGTGTGGTGGTTCATCACGATGGACCGCACGTGTCAGGCCCAGCTCCTGGCAGAGGCGGCCGGCACACCGATCCTCATCGACGAGGACGACGCTCGGCTCACCTACACGCAGGTCGGGACGCATCTCGCCGGCTGGTTCTCGTTCCAGCCGATGTACGAGATGATCGTCGCTCAACAGCCGGATCTCCTCGATTAGCAGCTCGACGATCCCGTCGGCCGCGGTGGTCGAGGCAGGCGCGCCGGCGAAGCGGCGCGTCAACCCGTGGGTCGTCGTGCGGTGGACCGCGCTCGCCGTCTACGTCTGCGTGTTCGTGTGGTTCATGGGCCGCACGGGCATCCCGTTCGACCGCGAGCGCCTGCTGCTGTGGATCGTCGGCGGCTTGCTCGTGGTGTCGATCGGCAGGCCGTGGCGAACGATCCCCCGAATGCTCCTCGACTGGTCGGTGTTCATCATCGGGGTCACGCTCTACGACTTCGCGCGGGGAGCCGCCCGGTTCGTCGGCGCACCGATCCAAGTCACGCCACAAGCCGACATCGACAAGATCTTCGGCCTGGGGCACGTACCGACGGTCTGGCTGCAAGCGCACTTCCTGCACGAGCCGCCGCGGTGGTGGGACGCCGCCGCCAGCATCATCTACGCGACGCACTTCATCCTCCCGTTCGTCACCGCGGGAATTCTGTGGGCGACGAATCGGAAGGAATGGCGCTGGTTCGCGGCCCGCTTCCTCGTCCTCTGCTTCGTCGGGTGTGTCGCGTACGCGCTCGTCCCCACGGCGCCTCCCTGGTATGCGAGCCAGGTCGGCGAGATCGGGCACGTCGTGCGCTCGACGGGTCGGGGCTGGGAGGTCGTGCACGTGCACGCCGCGGCCACCCTGATCCACAAGGGCCAGCTGGTGGGCAACGCCTATGCCGCGATCCCGTCGTTGCACGCGGCCTGGGCCGCCCTCGTGGCGACCGCGCTGTGGCGTCGCCTCCGCGGCCCGGTGCGGTGGCTGGTGTACGTGTATCCCGCCGCGATGGCGTTGACGCTCGTGTACACCGGCGAGCACTACTTCATCGACGCGGTCGCGGGGTGGGTGTGCCTCGCCCTGATCTGCGTGGCGTTGCCCCGCATCGAAGACGCATGGCGACGATGGCGTCATCGCGGATCCGGATCCGACGACGGAGCCGTGCCATCATCCGATGATGCAGTCATGGCCGCTTCGCTTCGGGATCTTCCTGCCGCCGATGCACTTGGTGGGCACGAACCCGACCCTCAACCTGCAACGTGATCTCGAGCTGATCGAGCATCTCGATCGCCTCGGCTACGACGAGGCCTGGATCGGCGAGCACCACTCGGCAGGCGTCGAGACCATCGCATCACCCGAGGTGATGATCGCGGCGGCGGCCGAGCGCACGCGGCGCATCAAGCTCGGCACCGGTGTCAACTCGCTCCCCTACCACCACCCGCTCGTGCTCGCGGACCGCATCGTCATGCTCGACCACCTCACCCGCGGGCGGATGATGTTCGGGGTCGGTCCCGGCCAGCTCACCACCGACGCTCGCATGCTCGGCATCGACACGAACGAGCAGCGCCGGATGATGGAGGAGAGCTTCGACGTGATGATGGCGCTCTTCAAGGGCGAGATCGTCACGTCGCACACCGACTGGTTCACATGCGAGGGAGCGCAGCTCCAGCTGCGTCCGTACAGCGATCCGTTGTTCGACGTCGCGGTCGCCGCGTCGATCTCTCCCGCTGGCCCGAAGACGGCAGGCAAGCACGGCGCGGGGCTCCTGTCGATCGCGGCCACGAACCCGCTCGGGTTCGAGATGCTCGCCGGCCATTGGAAGGTCATGGAGGAGCAGGCCGCGCACTACGGCACGACGGTCGATCGCCGCAAGTGGCGGATGATGGGCCCGATGCACGTCGCGGAGACCGAGGCGCAGGCAGTCGAGAACTGCCGGTACGGGCTCGCGTGGGTGTTCGACTACCTGTCGCACATCATCCCGACCCCGCCGATGGAGGCGACGACCTACGAGGAGCTCGTGCACGGCCTCAACGACACGGGCTCGGGCGTGGTGGGCACTCCCGACATGGCGATCGCGCAGATCCAACGCCTCATCGACGAGTCGGGCGGTTTCGGCTGCTACTTGTTCCTCGGCGCGGACCTCGCGGACTGGCAGGCCACGTTGCGTTCCTACGAGCTCTTCGCGGAGTACGTGATGCCCCACTTCCAAGGGCAGCTCGCTCCCCCGCAGTCGTCGTACGACTGGGTGATGAGCCAGGGCGACACCTTCGTCGCCGCCACGATCACCGCGCAGATGAAGTCGATCGGCGAATACCAGACCGAGCGCGAGTCCCGCAGCACCTGACTCCCGCGGAGAACGCGACGTTCGGGTCAGTGGATGACGAAGGGGGTCTTCACGACCTCGGCGGCGACGTGCTCGCCGCGGATGTCGATCTCGACCGCGGCGCCGATCTCCGTCGTGGGCGGCACGAAGCCGAGCGCGATGCCGCACTCGAGCACCGGCGAGAAGTTCCCGCTCGTGACGACGCCCGCGACCTCGCCGCCGACGAGGATCGCCTGCTCCGCTCGGGGCGGCCGGCGACCGGCGACCTTCATCCCGCGGAGCCGGCGGGCGATCCCGCGCGCGCGCTCGGCGAGCAGTGCATCTCGCCCCCGGAACGCAGGCTTGTCCCACGCGACCACCCAGCCGAGCCCCGCCTGCAACGGGGTGATGCCCGGGCCGAGCTCGTGGCCGTGCAGCGGGAGGGCGGCCTCCAGCCGGAGGGTGTCACGCGCACCGAGGCCGGCTGGCACGCATCCGGCCGCGAGCACTGCTCGCCAGAAGTCGGTCGCTGCGCCTTCGGGCACGGCGCACTCGACGCCGTCCTCGCCGGTGTAGCCCGTGCCGGCCACGGTCATCCGGACTCCCTGCCAGGTGACCTGACCGACCGCGAACCGAGGGACCCCCGCCGCGTCGGCGCTCACCGTCGACAGCCGCTCGCGGGCATGCGGTCCCTGCACGGCGATGATCGCCCGGGTGTCGGTGACGTCGACCCCACCGATCGCACCCGTCACTCGCGCGGTGTTGGATGCGTTCGGCATCACGTCGAAGGAGTCGTCGTGCACCCACCACACGATGATGTCGTCGAGCACCGAGCCGTCGTCCCCCAGCAAGTGGGTGTACTGGGCACGCCCGGCCTCGATCTTGCCGAGGTCGTTGGTGAGCGTGGACTGGAGGACAGCGAGCGCGTCGGGTCCCGTCACGCGCACCGTGCCGAGGTGGCTCACGTCGAACGCGACCGCGTCACGGCGGCACGCCAGGTGCTCCGCGATCGTGCCGGACGGGTACGCGAGCGGCATCTCCCATCCACCGAAGTCGACGAGCTTCGCGCCGAGCGCGTGGTGCTCCGCGTCGAGCGGCGAGTGGCGGAGGTCGGTCACGATCCCGGACGAACCGGGCTGTCCTCCATGCCGAAGCGCTCGGCGAGGGCGGCGTAGTCGCCTCGATACAGGATCTTCACCCGCACCTCGGGATGGCGCTGCTCGAGCAGCCGCACCTTGCGGTTCTTCCTGGTGACGAGCTGCTGACGCAGCGTGGTGAGCTCGATGTACAGGTCGAACGCGGGCAGGTAGAAGTCGGGGGTGAACGCCTCGAGCGGTCGTCCCTGCTCGTCTTCGTCGAGCACGAACGTGTGAGGCTCGTAGCGCCACTCGATGCCGTAGAAGTCGAGGAGCTCTGCGAACCGCCGTTCGGAGTGGTGGGCGAAGCGAGCGCGCCCGTCTGTGTCCAGGACGTCAGCCCCCTGCGCTGAGCGCGAGCTGGCCGGGCCCGTCATCGTCGCCCGCGGCGATGTCGAGGATGGCTGCGTCGAGCTGCTCCTTGACGCCGCCGAGCGGAAGGATGTTGAACACTCCTTGACCACGCTGCACGAGATCGATGAGCTCCTCGCCGCGGCACAGCACGACCGACGAGCCGCTGATGACCAGATGGGCCGACGCGATGTCGAGCCCGACACGTTGGCGGAGCTCGGTGAACGCGAGGCGCACCGACTCGAGGCGGATGCCGGCGTCGAGCAGGTTCTTGATGATCTTCAGCTCGAGGAGATCACGGTAGGAGTAGCGGCGACGCGAGCCGCTTCCTGCTGCGTCTGCGAGGCTCGGGCGCACGAGGTCGGTGCGGGCCCAGTAGTCGAGCTGGCGATATGTGATGCCGACGATCAGCGCGGCGCGCTTCCCGCTGAACCCCTGATCCACGATCGACCTCCACCCGCAACGAGATGCACCCGCAAGAACTCACAGCCGCGTAACTACGCCGGTGTGATGAAGGTTAGGTCGACCGTGAGATGGACGTCAACGAAAGGGCGAGACCCGCAGGTCAGCGGAGCTCTTCAGCCAAAGTCTTCGGGGCTGACGTGCTCGATGAACTCCCGGAACTCGTCCACCTCGGCCTCGTCGATGGCCTCGGCTTCGGGTTCGACGATGTCTGCCGCGGACTGGCCGGCCTCGTCGAGCACCTTCTCCTCGGCGAAGATCGGCGTGCCCGTGCGCGCCGCGAGTGCGATCGCGTCGGACGGGCGGCTCGACACGCGATGCGTGGACTTTCCGATCACGAGCTCGATCTCGGCGAAGAAGGTGTGCTCGCGCAGCTCGGTGACGACGACACGATGGGCGACCGCGCCGAGCTCGGCGAGGATGTCGCGCATCAGGTCGTGCGTCATCGGCCGCTGAAAGGGCACGTTCTCCAACGCGTACGCGATCGCGGCCGCTTCGGCGGTGCCGATGTAGATCGGAAGGACCCGGTGATCGCCGCCGGATTCACGCAACAGCACGATCGGGGCGTTGGCGGGGAGCTCGACCCGAACCCCGAGGAGCTCCATCTCGACCACGAATTCACCCTACCCCCGGCCCGGCGAGGCCGTCACCGCAGCCCCGGACCGCCGGAGCCGTCACGGCGAGGGCATCGCGGGGTACAGATCGGCCACGAGCAGGTCGGGGTCGGATCGCACCTCGTCGAACGGAGCGGACGCGATCAGCTCGAGGTTGCGGTAGCGGCCTGCCATGTCGAGGCCATAGCCGAGCACGAAGGGATCGTCGATCGCCGTGCCGACGAACTTCAGCGGCACCGGAACGATGCGCCGCGACCGCTTGTCGATCAGGGCGCACACCTCGAGCGACGCAGGCTGACGCTGACGGAGCTCGCCGAGGAGGTACGCGAGCGTCAGGCCCGTGTCGACGACGTCTTCGACGAGCACCACGTCGCGTCCGGCGATGTCGATGTCGAGATCTTTGACGAGCTTGATGCGACCGGAGCCGGGTGAGTACGACGACACCGCGAGGAAGTCCACCGCGCAGTCGATCGACAGCGCGCGAGCCAGATCGGCCAAGAAGACGACGCTCCCCCGCAGCAGCCCGACGAGCACCACGTCCCCGTTCGCGCGGCGCGGTCCGTACGCCGTCGAGAGCTCCTCGCCGAGGCGGCCGACGACAGCACGGAGCGCGTCACGATCGAGCAGGACGCGGGCCCTCACAGGGTTCAGGAGCCGGAGTAGTCGTGCAGCGCGCGGCGCAGCATCGTGGCCCGCATGCTGTCACCGAGCTTCAGCAGCGTCTCGACGGTCTCGATCGCCTGCTCCCGAGCACGCGGGTTGCGCTGCTTGACGAGCGGCAGCACGACGCTTTCCACGAAGCCCGCTTCGCGTTCGGCGCTCGTGCGGTACATGCGGAGGTGGCGAGCCTCGACACCGAATTGCATGAACCCCGCGGCGAGGCGCGCGACCTCGAGGGCGTCGTCGTCGTAGAACGTCTCGCGTCCGATCACGGTGCCGGCGAGGAGCCCGTAGCCCTCGACCTCCTTCAGCTGCGCGGCGTTCAGCCCGCTCTCGGCGACGAGCTCGTCGAACGTGTAGCCCGCGCCGGCAGGCCGCGGCGCGACTGCGCCCCGGCTGGGAGCCGGACGAGCAGGGGGCGGCGCGGGCGGACCAGGACGCGGCTTCGACAAGGAGAGGGGCTCAGGGTCCTCGAGGAGCGGCGACGGTGCGGCGGCGGACGTCACCGGCACGGCGACCGTTGGCTCGGTCTCAGTGATCGGCTCGCCACTGTCGAGGCGGTCCTTGATGACCTTCAGCGGCAAGAAGTTCTCCCGCTGCTCCCGCAGGATCCACCGCAGACGCTCGATGTCCGCTGGGTAGAACTTGCGGTAGCCCGAGGGGGTGCGCTCGGGATCGATCAGTCCCTGGCTTTCGAGAAAGCGGATCTTGGAGATCGTGACGTCCGGGAACTCGCTCTGCAGCAGCGCGAGCACCTCACCGATCGACATGTACGTGCGGTCGCTCACGATCCTGTCCGCCCGGCGAAGAACACCAGCTTGAACTTGCCGATCTGCACCTGGTCACCGTCGTGCAGGGTCACCTCGTCTATGCGCTGGCGGTTGACGTAGGTGCCGTTGAGTGACCCGACGTCCCGGAGCACGTACTCGCCGCCGGGAGCCCGAGACACCTCGACATGGCGGCGAGACACCGTGATGTCGTCGAGGAAGATGTCGCTGCGCGGGTGGCGGCCAGCAGTGGTCAGGACGCTCGACAGGACGTGGCGGATGCCGGGCTCGGTGCCCGACTTCAGCACCAGCACGCCCGTATCGGGCGGGACGTCGGCCAGATCGATCCGGACGTCGTCGTCGGATGGATCCACCACCAGGTCGTCGGGATGGAAGACCCCCGTGTGCTCCTCCCGCGGGAGCGGCGCGCCGCAGGACGAGCAGAAGTTCGCGTCAGCGGGGTTGCGGTGACCGCACTCGACACACACGATGCTCTCAGCCAACGAACTCCGTGCCTCAGCTCTCCACGAGCGCGAGGTAGCCGGCTGCGTCGAGCAGCGCATCGACCTCGCTGGGATCGCTCATCTCGATGACGCAGAGCCAGCCCTCGCCGTACGGATCCTCGTTCACGCGCTGAGGGGCATCGCCGAGGTCCGTGTTGACGTCGACGATCGTGCCGCTGAGCGGCGCGTAGATGTCGGAGACCGACTTGGTCGACTCGACCTCGCTGAACGAGTCGCCGGCCTTCACCGCGCTGCCGACCCCGGGCACCTGCACGTAGACGACGTCGCCGAGCGCGTCTTGCGCGTAGTCGGTGATGCCGATGCGAGCTCGCTCACCCTCGACCCTGACCCATTCGTGGTCGGCCGAGTAGCGGAGATCCTCCGGCACGTTCACGGCCGCTGACGCTACAAGAAACCTGCACGTGACGTTGAGGGATCGGTCGCGACATCAACGGAGCATCTGACGGATGCGGCGCCCGTACTCCTGGGCGAGCCGTCGCGCGTCGGTGTCGGAGCCCGCCTCGGCCCACACGTGCGTGATCGGCTCCTCCGGATCGGGCAGCGCGAGCACCCACCCGTCGTCGTGCATCACCTTCACCCCGTCCACGAGGATGAGCTCCCGGTCTTTCGCATGCTCCACGAGGCTGCGCATGACGGTGCCCTTCTGCTCCCACGGGGTCACCAACGTCTCGTGCGCGATGTGGGTCCGCGGCAGCCCCGACACGACCGACGACAGCCGAACGCCGCTGCGACCCATGAGGTCGAGCACCTTGACGAACGTCGCTGCCGCGTCGAACGCGGGAAGAAAGCCCGGGAGGATGAACCCGCCGTCGCCGCTCGCCGCGAAGCCCACGCCGGGCTCGTTCGCGGCGTCCATGAGCGCGGGAGCCGAGAGCTTGGTGGTGAGCACCCTGATCCCTTTGGCCTCCGCGATCTCGCTCGCCCGCGACGTGACGTTGACGGGAAGGGCGATGCTGTCGCCGAGCAGGTGGTCGGTGACGAGCGTGACCAGTGCGAGGAGCGACTCGGTGTCGGAGAGCACGTGGCCCTCGTCGTCGATGAGGGTGATGCGCTCCCCGTCCGGGTCGATCACGGCACCGACGTGGGCGCCGGACGCCCGCACGAGGTTCGCCACGTTCTCCGCGTGCGCCTCGAAGTCGAACGAGATCGCACCCATCGTCGACGTGTAGGGGTTGACCGCGAGCACGTCGGCACCCAGCTTGGCCAGCACGTTCGGCATGACGAGTGAGGTCGAGCCGTACGCGTGGTCGATCACGACCTTGAACCGGCTCGCGGCGATGGTCGAGATCTCGACCGTGCTCTCCAGGGCGATCGCGTAATCCTCGACCGCCCTCGGCAGGAACCCGATGTCGCCGATCTCGGCCGCGAACACTCGCCGGTAGTCCTCCCGCTGGAACAGTCGCTCGATCTTGCGCTGGGAGTCCTCGGTGATGTCGGCGCCCTCGTTGTCGAGGAACCGAACGACGACCGACTGAGGATCGCCGGGCGCGAGCCGGACCGAGAGCCCGCCGATGTTGCGGGGCGCCCGGGTGACGAACCGGCTCACCGGCATGCTCGCGACCTCGAGGTCCATCACGTTGACGCCGGACGAGTTGAGCCCCGCCATCATCGCCCGCTTGAGCATGCGGGCCGACCGGCTCGAGTCGCGCGACGTGACGACGGTGTCGCCCTTGCGAAGGGTCGTGCCGTACGCCATCGCGAGCCGCGTCGCGAGCTCGGGCGTGATGTCGACGTTCGCGAGCCCCGCGACACCGTTGCGGCCGAAGAGCGACCGAGCGCCCCTCGACTCCCACACGATCGACGAGTTCACGACGGCGCCGGCCTCGACCGTCTTGAACGGGTACACCTTCACGCCGGCGGCCAGGACGCTGTTCTCTCCGACGAAGCACTCGTCGCCGAGCACCACGCCCTCTTCGAGCCGCGCGTGCCCTCGGATGTCGCACGACCTCCCGACCACCGCACCGCGGAGCCGCGCTCCTTCGCCGATGTACGCGTTGTCATGGAGGACGACGCGCTCGAGATCGACATCGCCGCGCACGCGGACGTTCGATCCGAGCACCGCGTACTCGCCCAGGCGCGTGCCCGCTTCGACTCGGCATCCGGGACCGATCACCGCGGGGCCGACGACCTGCGCGTCCGGGTCGACCTCGGCGCCCTCCCCCAGCCACACCGCCTCCGCGATCTTGAAGCCGGGGATGTCGAGCGAGACGCGGCCGTCGAGCACGTCCATGTGCGAGCGGAGGTACGCGTCGAGCGTTCCGACGTCCTCCCAATACCCCGACGCGACCGCACCGACGAGACCTTCCCCCTCGGCGAGCAGGCGCGGGAAGACGTCGCTCGAGAAGTCCACCTGCTTGTCCCGGTCGATGTACTTGAAGATCTTCGGGTCGAGCACGTAGATGCCCGTGTTGATGGTGTCGCTGAACACCTGGCCCCACGTCGGCTTCTCGAGGAAGCGCTCGATCGAGCCGTCGTCGCGGGTGATGACGATGCCGAACTCGAGAGGGTTCTCGACGTGGGCGAGGCCGATGGTCGCGACCGCCTCGCGCTCGTCGTGGAACGCGACGATCGCGCTGAGGTCGATGTCGGTGAGCACGTCGCCCGAGATGACGAGGAACCGCTCGTCGAGGAGCTCGCGCGCGTTGCCCACCGAGCCGGCCGTGCCGAGCGGCGTGTTCTCGGTCGCGTACGTCATCGTCACGCCGAACTCCGAGCCGTCACCGAAGTAGGTCTGGATGGCCTGTGCCAAGAAGGCACCGGTCACGACGATGTCGTCGAAGCCGTGCTTGCGCAGCAGCCCGACGATGTGCTCCATCATCGGGCGGTTGGCCACGGGGAGCATCGGCTTCGGGGCGTTCGAGGTGAGCGGCCGCAGCCGTGTGCCCTCGCCGCCCGCCATGATCACGGCTTTCACGTGTGGCGCCTCTCTCGACCTTCCCGAAGTGCCTTGCGAGCCTCTGGCACGTAGGTGATCGCGGAGTAGTAGGAGAGCACGAGGCCGGGGATCCCGAATCCCCACGCGACGAGTGTCATGAAGCCGGCGAGCGGCGAGTCACTCGCAGAGAGCAGAAACGCAGGCATCGCGAACATCAGGGCGAACGTGCCTGCCTTGCCGACCCACTTCACGTCGAAGCGCTGCATCCCGAACAGCGTCAGCAGGGCGAGCGTTCCTCCCACCACGATCTCGCGCACGAGCACGGCGACGCCGAACCAGGTCGGGACCGACCCGTCGATCAGGATCGCCCCGCCGCAGATGATGAAGACGAGACGATCGGCAGTGGGATCGAGCACCTTGCCGAGCTCGGACACCTGATGCAGGTGACGAGCCGCATAGCCGTCGACCCAGTCGGTCGCGCCGACGAGCCCGAGGAGCCATGCCGCCGAAGCGCGATCGTCCTGCGCGAAGAGCAGCCAGAGGAACAGCGGGATGCAGAGCAGGCGCGCGCAGGTGATCGCGTTCGGGATCGTGAGCACGCGCGACGGTGCCGGCATGGTCGCGGCGGCGGGGGCGGGCGTCACTGGCCCAGCCTACGATCCCCGCATGAACGGACGCATCGCCCTCGTGACGGGTGCCGGCTCGGGTCTCGGCGCCGCGATCAGCCGTCGCCTCGCCGCTGACGGCACGCACGTGATCGTGAACGACCTCAACCCCGAGTCCGCCGCGAAGGTCGCCGCGGACGTCGGTGGTGAGGCTGCGCCGTTCGACGTCACCGACTCGGCGGCGTTCACTGCGGCGGTCGACGGCGCGGTGGCCCGGCACGGCCGGATCGACGTGCTCGTGAACAACGCGGGCATCGTGCACGACCGGCCCGACGTGCGGGAGCGATCGATGGCGAACATGGCCGCTCGCATGGAGGGCCGGCCGGCCGAACCCACCGGCGCGACCTCGGGGCTCACCGACGAGCAGTGGGATCGCATGATCAAGACGCACCTCTACGGCACGTTCTACGGAACCAGGGCCGCGTTGCGGCACATGGAGCCCGCCCGCGCCGGGTGGATCGTGAACCTCGCCTCGATCTACGGGATCGTCGGCTCGCCGGGCACCTCCGACTACTCGGCTGCGAAAGGCGCGATCGTCCTGTTCACGAAGTCTGTCGGGCGCGAGGTCGCGGCGCTCGGCATCCACGTCAACGCGGTCGCGCCGGGCTTCATCGACACGCCGCTCCTCGAACCGATGGCCGACATGCGTCCGATGCTCGAGATGCAGATCCCGAGCGGGCGGCTCGGCGAGGCGCAGGAGGTCGCGAACCTCGTGCGGTTCCTGGCGAGCGACGAGGCGAGCTACTGCTTCGGCGACGTGCTCACGCTCACCGGCGGTTACTCGATCTGACGATGCCCACCATCTTCAGTCGCATCATCAGCCGCGAGATCCCGGGCACATTCGTCTGGAGGGACGACCTCTGCGTCGCGTTCATGTCGATCAACCCTCTGAACACCGGCCATGCGCTCGTCGTGCCGCGGGTCGAGACCGATCACTGGCTCGACCTCGACACCGCAGTCGCGCAGCACCTCATGGTCGTGTCCCAATTCGTCGGTCGCGCCCAGCAGGCGGCGTTCGACCCGACCCGCATCGCGATGATGATCGTCGGTCTCGAGGTGCCGCACGTGCACCTGCACGTCGTGCCCATCCACGAGATGGGCGACGTGAACTTCGCACATGCGGCGCGATCGGTCGATCCCGCGGACCTCGAGCGTGCCGCCGACGCGATCCGCACGCAGCTCCGCGCCCAGGGCCACCCCGAAGCCTCCGCCTGAACCCGCGTTTGCGCGTCAGAGCGACGTATCGTCGCCCTGACGATCAACGGTCGTGGGGTCGACCGGATCGATCAGGTGTGGGCCCTTGTTGCGGACGTTGTTCACGTCGGTGCTCACGGGGTGCATCGTGAGGAGATGGGCAGGCGCGGGGATGAGCAGCCCTTGCAGTGAGGCGATGTCGTCGTTCTTCGGGTCGAGCCACTCGTCCCATTTGCTCGCGGGGAGGATCACCGGCATGCGGTCGTGGATCGGCTGCATCGTCTCGTTCGCCGTCGTCGTGATGATGGTGGACGAGTAGAGGGTCTGGTCGGCCTGACGATCGGCTCCGCGCCACGTCTCCCAGAGCCCCGCGAACGCGAGCGGCTCGCCGTCGAGCCGGTGGATGAAGTACGGCTGCTTGCGCTTCTCCCCCGGTGTCGCCTTCCACTCGTAGAAGCCGTCGACCGGGATGATGCAGCGCTTCTTCTTCAACGCGTGCTTGAACGCGTTGGACGTCGCGACGGTCTCGGCACGAGCGTTGATCATGCGGTTGCCGATCTTGATGTCCTTCGCCCACACGGGCACGAGGCCCCAGTGGAACACGGCGAGCTCGCGGCCGTTCGGGCCGTCCACGACCGCGTAGATGTCGGTCGTCGGGGCGACGTTGTAGCTCTCGGGGAGCAACGTCTCGGCGAGCCCGGCGCTGAAGTACCTCGCCAGCTGGTCGGGAGGCGTCGCTGCGACAAACCGTCCGCACATCGGGTCTGACCGTACAGTGACGCGGGCATGGCGCCACGCTTCGTGTCGGGGGTCGTCGAGAAGGTCGACGCGTGGCAGCAGAAGCGCACTGTGCCCGCGTTCCTCGTCGCGACCTGGGTGAAGTACCGCGACGACCGTGGCCAGCAGTACGCCGCGCTGCTCTCGTACTACGGCTTCATCTCGATCTTCCCGCTGCTCCTCCTCTTCGTGTCGATCATCACCCTCCTCCTCCATGACGACCCGACGCTGCGCGACCGGATCGTCACCTCCCTCGTCGGACGTCTCCCGGTGATCGGCACGCAGATCCAGAACAACGTGGACAGCCTGCAGGTGCACGGGCTCCTGCTGCTGGTCGGGTTCGCGACGCTCCTGTGGGCGGGTCTCAAGGTCGTGCGCAACGCCCAGAACGCCTTCAACGAGCAGTGGGGAGTGCCGTACGTGCAGCGGCAGGGCGTGGTCCGCCAGTCGATCCGAGGGCTCGCGGCGCTGGCCGTGATCGGGGCCGCCATCGTGGGGGCGACCGCGGTGACGAGCCTCGCCGCCTTCGGCGACCTCCCGGGGCTGACGAGGGTCACGGGCGCGCTCGTCGCGATCGTCCTGAACATCGTGTTCCTGGGCGCGTCGTTCGAGATCCTCACCGAGGCTCCCCTCGGCCTGCGGGTGATCGCACCCGGCGCGCTGCTGGGCGGCGTCGCGTTGTGGTTGCTCCAGCTCGTCGGCGGCACGTACGTCGAGCGGGTCATCGCGGACGCGAGCGACATCTACGGCGCGTTCGCGACCGTGTTCGGACTCCTCATCTGGCTCGCGCTGATGGCGCGTGTGGCGCTGCTGGCCGACGAGGTGAACGTCGTCCTCCGCCGTCGAGCATGGCCGCGCACGTTCGTCCGCACCGTCGCCCGGCCGCATCACGCGGAGTAACTTCGGCCGATGGCAGAGACTGTGCGAGCGGCGTTGCTGCAGACGGCGTGGACGGGCGACAAGGAGTCGATGATCCGCGTCCACGAGGACAAGGTGCGGGAAGCGGCCTCGGCGGGAGCGCAGGTGATGTGCTTCCAAGAGCTCTTCTACGGGCCGTACTTCTGCCAAGTGCAGGACGAGGTGTGGTTCGAGTACGCGGAGTCGGTGCCCGGTCCCACCGTCGAGCGCTTCCAGCAGCTCGCCCGCGACAACCGGATGGTGCTCATCCTTCCCGTGTACGAGCGGGAGCAGGAGGGCGTGCTCTACAACACCGCTGCAGTCATCGACGCCGACGGCACCTACCTCGGCAAGTACCGCAAGACCCACATCCCGCAGGTGAAGGGGTTCTGGGAGAAGTTCTACTTCCGCCCTGGCAACCTCGGATATCCAGTGTTCGACACCGCGGTCGGCCGCGTCGGCGTCTACATCTGCTACGACCGGCACTTCCCGGAAGGATGGCGCGCGCTCGGGCTCGCCGGGGCGCAGATGGTGTTCAACCCGTCTGCCACCAGCCGCGGCCTGTCGATGTACCTGTGGAACCTCGAGCAGCCGGCGTCCGCGGTCGCGAACGAGTACTTCATCGGCGCGATCAACCGCGTCGGTGTCGAGCCGCTCGGTGACAACGACTTCTACGGGTCGTCGTACTTCGTCGATCCACGCGGCCAGCTCGTCGGCGAGGCCGCGAGCGACAAGGTGGAGGAGCTCGTGATCCGCGACCTCGACCTCGACAAGCTCGCCGAGGTGCGCAGCCTCTGGCAGTTCTACCGAGACCGTCGTCCGGACATGTACGGCCCGCTCACGGAGGCGTGAACCGATGACCACCCTCATCCGGAACGGCACAGTCGTGTCACCGAGCGGCGCGCTCGACCTCGACGTCCTCATCGACGACGAGCAGATCGTCGCTCTCGTGCAACCGGGTTCGAGCGCGCTCGGAAGCGATCTCGCCGCAGCCGCCGAGCGGGTGATCGACGCGACCGGCAAGTACGTGATCCCCGGAGGCGTCGACGCGCACACCCACATGGAGCTGCCGTTCGGTGGCACGTTCGCGTCCGACACGTTCGAGACCGGCACGCGGGCCGCCGCCTGGGGCGGCACCACGACGATCATCGACTTCGCCGTGCAGCGCGCGGGTGAGCGCGTCTTCGACGGCCTCGAGGCCTGGCACGGCAAGGCCGACGGCAGCTGCGCGATCGACTACGGGTTCCACATGATCGTCGGCGGAGTCGACGACGACTCCCTCGCCGCGATGGACAAGCTGGTGGACGAGGAAGGCATCACGAGCGTCAAGCTCTTCATGGCCTACCCCGGCGTGTTCCTCAGCGACGACGCGCAGATCCTGCGGGCGATGCAGAAGGCTGCGTCGAACGGCTCGATGATCATGATGCACGCGGAGAACGGGCCGGCGATCGACGTGCTCATCGCGCAGGCGCTCGCCCGACACGACGTGGATCCGATCTTCCACGGGCTGACCCGTCCCGTGGCCCTCGAGGAGGAGGCCACGCACCGCGCGATCAAGCTCGCCGAGGTGGCGGGCTGTCCCGTCTACATCGTGCACATGTCGGCGCGCGAGGCGGTCGAGAAGGTCGTGGAGGCACGTGACCGCGGGGCCAACGTGTTCGGCGAGACCTGCCCGCAGTACCTGTACCTCAACCTCGAAGATCACCTCGGCGCTCCCGGCTTCGAAGGCGCGAAGTACGTGTGCTCGACACCTCTTCGCTCGAAGCACGAGCACCATCAAGCCGACCTGTGGCGGTTCCTGCGGCAGAACGACCTCCAAGTCGTCTCGACCGACCACTGCCCGTTCTGCTTCAAGGAGCAGAAGGAGCTCGGCATCGGCGACTTCTCGAAGATCCCGAACGGCATCGGCGGCGTCGAGCACCGGATGGACCTGCTGTACCAAGGCGTCGTCGATGGCGAGATCACGCTCGAACGCTGGGTCGACGTCGCCGCAACCACGCCGGCCCGCATGTTCGGCCTCTTCCCGCGCAAGGGCGTCATCGCTCCCGGCGCGGACGCGGATGTCGTGGTCTACGACCCGCGCGGCACGACGCGCATCAGCGTCGAGACCCACCACATGAACATGGACCACTCCGCCTACGAGGGCACCATGATCCAGGGCAAGGTCGACACGGTGCTCAGCCGCGGCGAGGTGATCATCGAAGACGGGCAGTACCTGGGCAAGGCCGGCCACGGACGGTATCTGAAACGCGGCCTGTCGAGCTACCTCCGGTGACTTCCACCGATGGGATTGATGATTGGGGGTGCGCATGACGCGCTTCAATCATCAATCTCGCCCGATGGGGCAGCGATGATGGACGTCGGGATCGTGCTGCAGACCGATCCGCCGGCGCGTGCGGTCATCGAGTACGCGAAGCGGGCGGACGCGCTCGGCTTCTCCCACGTGTGGACGTTCGACTCGCACGTGCTGTGGGAGGAGCCGTACGTCATCTACAGCCAGATCCTCGGACAGACCCAGCACGTCAAGGTCGGGCCGATGGTCACGAACCCGGGCACGCGCGACTGGACGGTGACCGCGTCGCTGTTCGCCACGCTCGACGAGATGTTCGGGCCGCGCACGGTTTGCGGGATCGGGCGCGGCGACTCGGCCCGGCGCGTGCAGGGAGAGAAGCCGATCGGGCTCGAAGACGTCGCGCGCTCGATCGAGGTCATACGGTCGCTCGTACGCGGTGAGGAAGTCGACCTCAACGGCCAGCGTCTGCGCTTCCCCTGGTGGCCGGGCACGCGGGACTTCGAGGTGTGGATGGCCGCATACGGGCCGAAGGCGTTGCAGGTGTGCGGCGAGGTCGCTGACGGCTACATCCTCCAGCTCGCTGACGTCGACGTGACGAAGTGGATGATCGCCCATGTGCGCGATGCCGCGGCTGCCGCCGGACGCGACCCGAGCTCGATCACGATCTGCGTCGCCGCTCCCGCGTACGTCAGCACCGACCATGACCACATGCGTGACCAGTGCCGCTGGTTCGGCGGGATGGTGGGCAACCACGTCGCCGAGATCGTGAGTCGCTACGGCGGCGACGGCAGCGGCGTGCCGCCGGCCCTGACCGACTACATCAAGGGACGTCAGGGCTACGACTACTCCGAGCACGGCCGCGCCGGGAACACGCACACCGACTTCGTCCCGGACGAGATCGTCGAGCGCTTCTGCATCCTCGGCCCGGTCGAGGCGCACGTGGAGCGACTCCGCGAGCTGCGCGCACTCGGTGTCGACCAGTTCGCCATCTATCTGCAGCACGACGACAAGGACGGCACCCTCGAGGCGTACGGCGCGGAGGTGCTCCCCGAAGTCACGTCGTGGTGACCTGGGTCTGTCCCGCGTGCAATCGGCAGTTCGGCCGCGCCGGACAGTCACACGAGTGTGCTCCCGCGATGACGCTCGAGGAGTACTTCTCGACGGGTCCCGAGCGCGAGAGGCCGATCTTCGAGGTCGTGCGCGCTCATCTCGAGACGCTCGGTCCCGTGTACATCGAACCGGTGTCCGTCGGGATCTTCTTCAAGCGCGCGAGCACGTTCGTGGAGCTGCGACCGATGGTGAAATGGGAAGCGCTGTCGTTCGGGCTGCGCCGAACCATCGACGATCCGCGCATCGCACGGAAGATGAAGGGCGGAGCGCGCACGTACCACGTCGTCAACATCCGCGAACCGGCTGACGTCGACGATCAGGTCAAGGCGTGGCTCACGGAGTCCTACATGGACTTCGCGCCGTGAGCTGACACCACGCGCACCTGTTCGACGAGACCCGCCCGCTGGGTCATGACCTCCTCGAGCTGCGCGCGACGCGCGTAGACCGCATACCAACCGCGAGCGAGGCGCGCCAGCCCGACGAGCCACTCGAGGATCCAGATCGCGCAGAGCCCGAACAGCGGCGCGGTGACGAAGACCAGGAGGCCGGCCCAGAAGCCGGAGCGGTTGTCGAACACGAGGGCGATCACCGGTGACAGCGGGAACGACAGCGCGGCCACCACCTTCGAGATCGCCGCACCTCCGACGTCGAACCACGCGACGAGCAACCAAGTGAGTGGGAACACGAGCATCGCCACGAGGATGCGCACCGTGCCCTTGGTGACCGGCGACTTCACGGCGAGGCCGGCAGCGACGACGAGCACTGCCGGCAACACGTTGATGAAGAAGCCCGCGATCGCGAACGGCGCGAGCAGGAGCACCCCGACCGCGAGCAAGAGCGCCCGCTTGAACAGGCTCGTCGGCGTCGGCGTGGGCACGAGCTCCTCGTCGGTCACACCCAGCGCGTCGAGAGCCAGGCTGTAGCGCCCGAGCTCGCCGCTGAGCCGGGCACGCTCGTCGGCGTCGGAGCGCGCGAGCCGAGCCGCGAGTGGCTCGCGGCGCGCCAGCGGCACGCTTTCCTGCGGACGGCTCACGTCCTCGCGCAACGCGATGTCGGCGGCCCAGGAGAACGCCGCGCTGTCGAGGAACGTCTCGAAGTCGGGCGAGACCGCGCGGAGACGCTCGGTGATCTCCGCGGTGAGTGCGCGCACCGACGCGTGATCGTCGTCGGTCGCCTTCGCTCCTTCGGGCAGGATCGACCAGAGCTCGTGGTCGAGGTCGAGCGGCTCGCCAGCACGCACCAGCACGCGCGATCGCAGCGCCACCTTGTCTTCGAACCACAGCCCGACGGGCACGATCTGGATGTCCTTCACGCCCTGCGCCTTTGCACCGAGAGCGATCCGGGCCGAGCCCGTGCGGATCGGCGCCAGCCGCGGGATGTCGTGCGTCGTGCCCTCAGGGAACACCGCGATGGTGCCGCCCTCGCGCAGCTCTTCCTCCGCGTCCTCGAACGCCCTGCGGTTCTTCTCGCCCGCGCCCCCATCGACCTGACGGTGGATCGGGATGACGCCAGCGAACGCGAGCAGCGGGCGGGCCAAGATGACCTTCCAGAGCGACGCCTTCGCGAGGAACCGCGGCAGCTTGCCGAGCGCAGAGACGACGAGGACCGGATCGGCGAAGCCGTTGAAGTGGTTCGCGACGATCAGCGTCGGCCGCCGCGTGTCGAGGCGATCGAAGCCGGCGGTCTCGACCTTCCGATAGAAGCCGCGGGTCGCGAGGCTCGCCACCCTGAACACGAGCTGGTCAAGGACCCGCCGGATCACCCGCGGAGTGTACGAAGGACGCGACCTCGTCCGGGCTGATGCGAGGCCGCCGGCTCGCTCCCCACGCGAAGACGGCGGCCAGCGCGACGCCGGCGAGCAGGAAGAGCACGCTCGTCACGTTCTCGGAGGTCGACAGCGCTTCCGCCGGATGCAGCGCGTGGTAGAGCACGTGCGGCACCGCGAAGGCGGCGTACGTGATGAGCGCGACGTACACGCCGACCCGCCGGCCCCACAGCGAGGCAGCGACCAGCCCGACGCCGGTGCACAGGAATGCGAGCCCGGCGTCGGTCGCGAGGTGTTGGTTGTAGGGAGGCTCGGCCGCGATGAGGTGGGGATGCACACCAGGGAAGTTCTCGTACCAGTGGTGAGGCGCCAAGACCGCCCACAGCCCGATCACCAGCTGCGGCACCGCCAGCGTCACCACGACGCCGATCCGCACCCAGCTCACGACCTTGTCGTCGTTCATGGGCGCTACGGTACGAACGAAGTGGACTGACCGCCCAGTCCACTTCACGCCTATCAGAGCAGACCACTGTGGACCTCCTCATCGAGCTCGATCCCTCCCGCGGGCGCCAAGCGGGCCTCGAGGATGCACTCCGGCGTGCGGTGACGAGCGGACAGCTCGCCGCTGGCGCGCGGCTCCCATCCACCCGAGCGCTCTCCAAGGAGCTGGGCTGTGCCCGCGCCACCGTGGTCGCGGCCTACGAGCAGCTGATCGCCGAAGGCTTCCTCGTCGCCGCGCACGGTGCGGGCACTCGCATCGCGTCGGTGCCGATCTCACCCCAGCCACGACCCGACGTCGGAGCGCGCGGGACCACCTACCTCGCCGACTTCCGTCCGGGAGAGCCGGCGCGCTCGTCGTTCCCCCGGGCCCAATGGGGGTCGTCGATCCGGCGCGCGTTGGCGGGCGCCACCGACGACCTCTTCGGCTATGGCGACCCGCGGGGCGTCCCTCAGCTGCGCGCCGCGCTCGCGACATACCTCGGTCGCGCCCGTGCCGTCGTCGCGGACCCCGATCAGATCGTCATCTTCAGCGGGTTCGCGAACGCGCTCGTCGTGCTCACCGACACGCTTCGTGACCTGGGCCGCACCACGATCGCGATCGAGGATCCTGCGCTGCCGATCCACCCTCACCTCTGCACGCGCGCCGGCATGACCGTCGAGCGAGTGATCGTTGACGCGCATGGCGTCCAGGTCGACGCACTCGCACGCACATCGGCCGACGCGGTGCTGGTCACCCCCGCGCATCAGTACCCCCTCGGCGTCGCGTTGGCGCCCAGTCGTCGCACCGCGCTCGTCGGCTGGGCGCGCGCCACGGACGGGTGGATCATCGAAGACGACTACGACGGGGAGTTCCGCTACGACCGCCAGCCGATTGGCGCGATGCAGGGACTCGATCCCGATCGCGTCGTCTACGGCGGCACCGCGAGCAAGACGCTCGCCGCGGGCGTCCATCTGGCGTGGCTCGTGCTCCCACGCCGTCTCGTCGAGCCCGTCGTCGAGACCGTCCGTTGGCGAGAGGGCGTGTCGGCGATCGAGCAGGCAGCGCTCGCCGACTTCATCGCGACCGGGCGGCTCGATCGCCATCTCCGTCAGATGCGGGCCGTCTACCGGCGTCGCCGCGATGCGCTGGTCGCAGTGCTGCAGGCACACGCACCGTGGATGGAGATGACCGGGATCTCCGCAGGCCTGCACGGCACGGTCGAGCTCGACGGGCCAGTGGCGCGCGAACGAGAGATCCTCGATCTCGCCAGATCGCACTCCGTCGGCTTGCATCCACTGAGCGCGCACCGGTCCGCGCCGGGCCCGCCGGGCCTGGTCATCGGGTACAGCCGGCCCGCGGCTCACGAGCTCAGTGGCGCCCTCGCGCGCCTCGGTCAGCTCGTGTCGTCGCTGTCCGGTTGAGGTGGGAGTGGCAGCCTGCTTTCCAACGCGGCGATGTCCGTGCGCAACCTGGTGATCTGTTCGATGATCTGCCGGTTCGTGCCCTCGACGGCGTCCTCGGCATCTTGCTCCTGGGGCACGAAGAAGCTCGCGAGCGTGCCGCTGATGATGCCGAGGGTCGCGACGCCGGTGACCATCAGGAACACACCCGCGAACCTTCCCTGCTCGGTCTTCGGCACGATGTCGCCGTACCCCACCGTCGTCAACGTGACGATGCCCCACCACAGTGCGTCGCCGAAGGTGGCGAAGCCCGGGTTCGTCGGATGCTCGGCGTGGTACGCGACCCACGAGCAGAAGAAGACCATCCCCCCTGCGAAGATGCCGACCTTGCCGAGGCGCTCGCCGATGCGTCGCGCCGACGGTGTGACCGCGAGGAGGCGCAGCAGCCGTGCGAGACGCGCGAGCTGCAGCACCTCCGTGTTCTCAAAGCCAGGGATGAGGAACCACGGAGCGGTGAGGATCACCACCACGAGGTCGAAGATGCCGGTGCCGGTGCGAAGGTAGCCCTTGATGTATCGCATGTGCACCAAGAGGTCGATGATGAACACGCCCCACGCAACGAGGTTGACGATGATGGAGATCCCCGACGTCGTCGTTGCTCGCGACACCGCGACGACGATCGGCAAGATCGCAGACAAGACGAGGAGCGTCCGGGTGTCGCGCTCCCAGCGCTCGAGCTTCTTCAGGTCGGTCTCGGAACGGCTGCGGTCGGCGAGCTTGTGAGCTCGACCCTCAGGCGCCTTCGACGGCTGGCTTGCCATCAGTGCACATCTTTGGCGGCGCCGACGCGGCAGCGGTGGATGTCAGACACCACTCCCATAGGGGCGGGTGATGATCTCCAGCAGGTGGCCGTCAGGATCTGGGAAGTACACGCCCCGGCCACCGTCGTCGTGGTTGATCTCGCCGCGACGCCGCTGCGTCGGGTCGGCCCAGTAGTCGAGGCCCGCAGCCTGGATGCGCCCGAAGATCTCGTCGAACTCCTGCTCGGTCACGAGGAACGCGTAGTGCTGCCCAGCGATCGGACCCGAACGAGTCTGATAGTCGAGGCTGATGCCGTGCGCGAGCTCGACGACCATGAACCCGTAGAAGGGCGTCGCCTCGGGCAGCCCCATGATCTCGGTGAGGAACTTCGCGGACGCCACCTTGTCGGACGACCACACGATCGTGTGGTTCAGCTCGATCGCCACAGACCGGAGCCTACGGTCACGCGCTGCAGACGCGACCGTGCCCGGGCGACGTCATCGACGCTGCCCGGGCACGTTGCGCGATGGAGGCTCGACACTTGGTGACTTCCCCCGTCGTCACCGAGCTCCGAGCCCACCACCGCGTCTCGGATGGGATCGGCAGAGGCGGCTGCCGCGGTACCCACCACACCGTTGCCGGATTCGCGGGATGCGCGAGATTCGGTTGAATGGCTCCGCTTTTCGTGGTCCCTCCAACCTTCAATGGTGGGAGGTTCGGGCGAACGTAAGCCCAGCGTCTGCACCTGTCAAGCAGTCAACAGTCGAACTTCACGCGACCGTGATTTGACGAAATCACGAGATGTGTCAGTAGAGAGTCGTTTGGTCAATGACGAACTACACAGATGCAGCGCTCACGTCCACGAACGGAAGTCGGGATCCGCGTCACCGACCCACCCGAGGTCGACGAGCCGGCCGTCGACGACATGTCGATGTCGACCGACGCGCGTGACCGAGGGCTCTTCGGCGAAGAACGCAGCCATCTCCGCGCGCTCGCGATCGTCGAGCCACGCAGGTGGGTCGGATGTCGCGCGGAAGCCCGAGACGCGCGCGAGGTCCTGCAGAGCGGTGCGCGCGCGACGATCGAGCAGGTTGTAGCGCCGGCGGAAGTACACGACGTCGGGATCGGGCTCGATCAGCGGTTGCAGCCACAGCCGATGGAGCGACGTCGCGATCGCGTAGCGCGTCGCTGGCGCGGTGGGATCGTGCAGGAACTGCGCGACCAGCGGCATGTCCCACCACGGCGCGACGTCGGGTCCGACGCGGATCGCGTCGAACACACCGAGCGACCCGATGATCGGCGCGCCACACGCGAGGAGATACACATCGTCA
>DATKAS010000034.1:0-5801 GCA_035497855.1 Acidimicrobiales bacterium | reverse complement strand
CCCGAGCCCGACGAGCTCGTCCCACCACGAGGGGAGCGCTTCGGCCGGCGCCTCGAGCAGCGCGCGGGCTGAGCCCCGTGCGTCTCGCCTCGCGAGGAAGTCGCCTGCGGTCTTGGCGAGCGCCTGGTGGTCTTCGGTGATTGCGATCGACATGACGCGAGCCTGCCAGGATGAGCCGACTGACAGGAAATGGAGCAGCACCGTTGGCCGAGCCCCGCCCTGACCTCACGTTCACGCACCCGATGGTCGAGAACGTGGTGTCCAAGATCGGCATCCACGCAACGGAACCCGGCGACCCCTGCGGGTCGGGCATGCACCTCCACCTGTCGCCGGCGGTGCTCGAGGACGACGGCCACGTCGACTTCGGCGTGCTCGGCGTCTTCTTCGACATGGCGTGCTCGCAGGCGGGCTTGAACTCGCCGTTCCTGCACCAAGACATCAGCGTCCATCGCGTCGACCGGCCGCGCGGCACCAAGCTCCTCGTCGACGCGAGCGTCGCCCGGCGTGGGGGTCGCTCGGCCGTTGTGCAGATCGACGTGCACGACGACGTGGGCACCCGGGTCGCCTACAGCTGCCAGCAGCTGCGGCTCGCGCCGAGCGCGCAGGAGCACGACCTCGATGCGATGCAGGCGTTCCGTGACGAGTTCTTCCGCCAGTTCGACGGTGTGTGCCGGCTCCCCGGACGTTTGCACGACACGCTCGGGCTCAGCCGCGGAGAGCGCGAGGGAAACGAGGTGTGGTGGCTGCCCCTCGGCCCCACGAGCATCAACGGCTTCGGTGGCTTGCACGGCGGCGTCGCGTTCTCGCTCATCGGTGACGCGGCATCGGGCTCGGCCGCCAGTCGATTCGGGTCAGCGAAGACGACGAGCGCGCTCGTGCGCTACCTCGCTCCTGGCCTCGGCGGTCCGTTCCGAGCGGAACCCTTGGTGATGCCACAGGCTGACGGCGATGCCATCGTGCGCATCGAGGTGTTCGACGAAGGCGCGGACGACCAGCTGATCATCCTCGGAGAGGCGCACGTGGTGACTCAGTCGGCCCCGCTCACCTCGACGAGGTAGTTGCCGGCCTGCAGGTGCACCGTGGCCGCGTCCTCGGTGCGAGCGACGCATTGCGGATCTTCGCCGTCTGCGACTGCTTTGATGCCGCGCTTGAACAGGGTGCGGAACATGACGACGCCGCGGTCGCTCGACGCGAGCTGCTCCTCTGAGTGCAGTGTCACTCGGCCTTGGCCGACCTGTGCCTCGTAGTCGCCGGGGAATCGTTGGTGGCCTTCTTCGTCGAGCTGGTACCACGACCGGCCGCCGTACATGGGGGCGTCCTTCACCTTCGACATCCATGTGAAGTCGACGCCGGCCGGGATGCGGAACGCAGTGAAGATCCGCGTCGTGGTCGAGTCGATCGGCAGCGTCCACGCGACGTTGTCCGTCTTCGTGAACGAACCGACACGCGGGTCCGCGACGACGCGGATGTTCGGCATGACGAGCTCGGTGACGCGGTGGTGCAGCGACCCGTCGGGCAGCCGACGATCCTGGAACGAGCGAACGCCGTAGTCGGTGAAGTCCCACGAGATGTCGGGGAAGATGTTCATCGTCTCGGTGAACTGCGTGCCCGAGAACGTGCCGTGGAGGATGAACACGTGGTACGGATCCATCACGTTCTCGTGGGTCTGGAACCAGTTGCAGTGCATGAGCGGCGGACCGCCTGACCCGATGCTCTCGCCGTTCGCGACGACGCGGTCGCCCGGATCGAGATCCTCGAAGATGTCGTAGCGCGGGAGCACCGGCTGCTTCTCCGCGGGACCCAGGTACGCGAACACCATCCCGTACCGCTCCCGCACCGGGTACCAGGGCTGGCGGTACCGATCGCGGTGCAACCCGTGCTCGGGCTCGCAGGGTTGATCGAGGCAACGGCCCTCCGAGTCGAACAGCCAGCCGTGGTAGCAGCACCGGATGCCGACCGCTTCGACCTTGCCGAACAGCAGCGTCGTGCCGCGATGCACGCACCGCGGGTAGACGAGCCCCGGGTTGCCGCTGCGGTCGCGGAACAAGATGAGGTCCTCGCCGAGCACGCGGATGGCGCGCGGCAGATCCGTCGCTTCCTCGCTCAGCGCCACCGGATGCCAGTACCGCCGGAGGTACTCGCCTGCGGGTGTGCCGGCGTCCACCTCCACCAGCTCGTGGTCGAAGGTCCCTTCCGGGCGGCCGTACGCGCGGCCGTCGCCGTTCTCAGCGTCAGCGCTCACGCGCGCATCGTAAGCCTCCGGCGTCAAGATCGCGTCAGGACGCTTGCTGGTCGATCGCTGTGTCCCCATGCTGCTTCTGATGCTCCGCATCGCAGGTGCCGTGGTGGTGTCGGTGGCGGCGGTCGCCGTCCTGATCCCCCTCCGCGGTCACATGAGCACCGCGAACCTCGCACTCGTGCTGGTCCTCGTCGTGCTCGCCGCTGCGTTCGTGGGTGGCCGGTCCGTCGGCGTCGCTGCCGGAGTCGCCACGGCCATCGCCTTCGACTTCTTCCTGACCATGCCCTACGGGTCGTTGACGATCGCTCGCAGCGATGATGTGCAGACCACGGTGCTCTTGGCGGCCGTCGGGCTGGTCGGCGGCGAGCTCGTCGAGCGGGCCCGTCGCAGCGAGGCGCACGCGGTCAAACAGCAGCGCGAGGTCGAGCGGATCCATCGCCGTGCCGAGCTCGCTGCGGGTGGCGAGCCGCCGGCTCGGCTGATCTCGCGGTCGGCCGAGGAGCTCGCCGACCTGCTCGACGCGGTCGACGTGCAGTACCGCCCAGGGCGCCCACCGAGTGAGGTCGCAGTGCTGACCCACGACGGTGCTCGAGTGCCGTCAGGGGCCGACGCGGTCGGTCCCGACGTCGCGGCGCTGCCGGTGCGTGCCCACGGGCGCGACCTCGGCTACTTCCTGCTCCTGTTCGCGAAGCACGACGCGGGGATGTCGGTCGGTTCCGAGCGGCGCCACGCGGCCGTGGCAGTCGCCGATCAGCTCGGCGTCGCGCTCCTGCGCTCACGCTCGTGAGCTAGTGCTGGGCGCCGCCGTTCGGCACTGAGAGCAGCCTGTAATCGGGATTCAGCATCGCGGGTCGGGTGCGATGCGTGCCGATCACGCCGTTCGCCGTCAGGACCGTGCCGGGCACCACCCCGCCGACTTGCCGCCGTCCGAGGAAGACCAGCGCGAGGTCACCGGTCGCGTCGCGGAGCGTCGCCTCGAGCGTCTGCGCGCCGCCCCACGGTTGCACGCGCACCGAAACGATCCTTCCCGTCACGGACACACGCTGGTGCGTGGGAGCATCGACGATCGCGATCGATCCGGGAGTGGCCGGGATCGGCGATTCGTCGCCCGCCCGGGCGTGATCGGCTGTCGATGCCGGGCGTGCCTTCGACACGTCGTATCGCGCTTCGAGATCGAGCGTGCGCTTCGGCGCGCCCGAGTGCAGGTGGTACGGCACGATCGTGACGTTGCAGTGGGGGAGCGGCGCGAGCGCCTCCGCGATCGTCCCGGCGGTGCGGTCGTGGAGCAACCGGTGCCACACCCTCGTGTGCTGGATCCGCGGGATCAGCACGGTGACCTCGGTGTCACCGTCGACGAGCTCGGCCGCAACCAGCTCGAGCGCCGCACGGTTCAGCCGCCGGTCGGGGAGCTCGTGGATCTCGAGCGCGACGTGAGCGAGGCCGAGGCGGCTCCACGCCGATGCGAGGTCCTCGGTCCGGATCGGATCGAGGTCGAAGTGGACGACCCGAAGGTCGTCAGGAGTCAGCGTGCGCGCGTACTGGAGCGCTCGAGCGGCGGCGAGGTTGACGTCGTCGACGAACACGAACACCACGTGCCGGCGGAGGATCGGCGCCGTGACCGCCTTCGGCGCGTCGTGCTCGAGCTCCTCGGCTTCCGCCTCGTACTGATGGTTGAGCCGGACGAGCAGCGTCACCATGATCGGCACGAGCACGACGATCACCCATGCCCCGTGGGTGAACTTCGTGATCGCGATGATCACGAGGACCAGGAGCGAGAGTGCAGCGCCTGTCGCATTCACGAACAGGCCCCAGCGCCACCCTTCCTCCTTCAGGCGGATGTGGTGCTTCGCCATGCCGGCTTGCGAGAGGGTGAAGCTCGTGAACACGCCGATTGCGTAGAGCGGGATCAGTCGATCGACCTTCGCGTCGGTGACGATCAACAGCACGATCGCGGCGATCGACAGCGAGATGATCCCGTTCGAGAACACGAGGCGATGGCCGCGCTTGGTGAGCTGGCGGGGCATGAAGTTGTCGCCCGCGTGGAAGCTCGCGAGGCGGGGGAAGTCGGCGAAGCTCGTGTTCGCTGCGAGCACGAGGATGAGCATCGTGCCGACCTGCAGCAGGTAGTAGAGGACCCGACCGGTGGTCGATGGTCCGAACACGAGGTCGCCGACCTGCGAGATCACCGTCGGTGTGCCCGACACATAGGGCGCCGCGTGCACCTTCGAGGCGAGCACCGAAAGACCGAGGAACATCACGCCGAGCAGTGATCCCATGATCACGAGCGTGCTGCGGGCGTTCTTCCACGCCGGCTCTTTGAACGCAGGCACGCCATTCGAGATGGCTTCGACACCGGTGACCGCTGCACCGCCCGACGCGAACGCGTGGAGGATCACGTAGAGCGTGGCGCCATAGAAGATGCCGGCGCCCGGTGAGCCGACCGGGACGAGCCCGGGCTTGTCCAAGCTCTGCACGGGAAGGCTGCCGAAGAACATCTTCACGGCGCCGACGACCAGGAGCACTGCCATGCAGCCGATGAAGAAGTACGTGGGGACGGCGAAGATGCGTCCGGACTCGCGGACGCCCTTCAGGTTCATCGCCGCGATCAGCACGACGCACCCGATCGAGAGCCACAGCTGGAACGGCACGAGGGCAGGTACGGCCGAAGCGACTGCGGCGATGCCGGCTGCGACGCTCACCGACACCGTGAGCACGTAGTCCGTGAGCAACGCGACGCCTGCCACCTGCGCAGGCAGGAGACCGAAGTTGTCGCGCGTCACGATGTACGCACCGCCGGCGCTCGGGTACGCCTTGATCGTCTGGCGGTACGAGAGGATCAGGAACGCGAGCACGATGAGCAGCGCGGTCGTGATCGGGACGACGAGGCTGAACGCGGCGACACCCACCGCGGGCACCGCGACGCGGAGGATCTCTTCCGTCGCGTAGGCCGACGACGAGAGGTTGTCGCTCGCGAACACGGCGAGTGCCGTCGGCTTCCCGAGGCGTTCGTGGGCGAGCCGTTCGGTGTGCAGTGGCGGGCCGAGCAGGCGCTTCTTGATGCGGTAGCCCCGGCTCTCGGGCAGCGCCATCGACCCTTCCGGCGCGTCAGTGGCGACCGGCCGCTCGTCGACCTTCACACGTCACAGTTGAACGGAGGGCGCGGCGAGACAACAGCGTCGGCGCGTCAGGATCTCGCCAGTAGTGCGCGGGTCGCCGTTAGGGACTCGTTAGCGCCTCTCGGAGGCGCTCTCTGTCGCAAACTGCGCCAGAAGTGACGCAGTTTGCGCCACGGAACTGGAGGCGCTGGCGATAGCTACTTCGACGCAGCGACCTTGCGGGTGGGGAGGACCTGCTCGACGAGGGCGGGGACGAGCTTGGGATCGAAGGGCTCGAAGAACATCAGGCGACGCATGACGATCGGTCCGACCAGCGCGTCGGCGAGGAGCTCGGGGTTCGTGTCGGCGGGGAGCTCGCCCGACTTGGCGGCCTCACGGATCACGTCGACGAGCACGGCCAGTCGTTCGGCGCTGAAGTTGCAGTGGAAGGCACGCACCTGCGGATC
>DATKAS010000033.1:0-11327 GCA_035497855.1 Acidimicrobiales bacterium | reverse complement strand
GTGGCGCTCACCGACGTCGTGACCCTCACGTTGGTGATCGTCTGGCTGTTGGACCCCCCGGTCGACCCGACGTTGATCTGCGGTGGCGAGGTGTCCGAGTGCCCACCGGAGTTCGCGATCATGGTGTTGTTCGAGGACGTGTACGAGTAGAAGTGAGTCTGGGTGATGGCGCTGGCAGGCGCAGCGCCCACTCCGAGGCCCGCGAGGGCGAGCGCGGAGAGAGCCACTAGTCGCTTCACGTGAAGCTTCCCCTCCTGAGTTGTGCCGCCCGCCCCACGACTCTCCCACAACGACGAGGCGCGATGCTGGTTTCGTGCGTGACCGTGGCCCCTTGCTCCACTTCAGCGAGGACCCTTCGATCACGAGGTTCGTTCCCCACGTCCCGGCGACGAACCCGACCCACGAGCCTGCCGTGTGGGCCATCGACGCCCAGCACGCGCCGGTCTACTGGTTTCCGCGCGATTGCCCTCGCGGCGCGGTCTGGGCCAACGGCGCGGCGCAGCACGACGTGTTGAGCGAGCGGTTTCAAACGACAGCATCCCGGGTGCAGGCGACGACGCTCGCGTGGCTCGGTCGCGTCCGGAACGCTCGGCTGTACGTGTACGAGCTCCCACGCGCTGGCTTCGAGGAGTGGCCCCCCGCCGAAGGGCAGTGGATCGCGCGTGACGTCGTCGAGCCGGTCGCGGTGCAACCCGTCGGCGATGTGCTCGACCGCCACGTGGCCGCGGGCATCGAGCTGCGCTTCGTCCCCGACCTCTCGGCGTTCTGGGAGACGGTGGTGTCGTCGGGCCTGCCCTTCTCGGGAGTGCGGCTTCGGTAGGCCAGTGGCAAAGTGGATCCATGCCCACGCCGGACGATCACGAGCTCACCGAGATCAACCCGTACGACCTGATGGAGTCCGAGGCGGCTCGGCTCGAGTTCTACTTCGGCTCGCTGCGGGGTGACGACTGGGACGAGGCGTCGGCGTGCGAGGGGTGGTCGGTCAAGGACGTGCTCGCCCACCTCGCGGGAGGCGAGGAGTACAACCGCGCCTGCCTCACCGACTCGGTGAGCACGATGTTCGAGCGGTATGCCGCTCGCGGGGCCACGGACGTCCACTCGTTCAACGCGCTGGGCGTGAGCGACCGAAAGCAGCGCACACCCGCCGATCTGCTCGACGAGTTCCAGAGAGAGAACGGCGCGACGCGCGCCGACATGCGCCGGCGTGACGGCGAGCAGATGCCGACTGCAGTGGGTCCCTATCCGGTGCGCTGGCAGGCGTGGCACCTCGCGTCCGAGCTCGCGACGCACGCGGACGATGTCGGCGTGCCCACGACGCACAAGCGCGAGGAGGAGACGCGGCGGGACTGGCGGGTGCGGTTCGCCCGGTTCGCGCTCGCGGAGATGAAGCCCGACGTCGAGGTGCAGGTGCTCGGCGACGGCACGTGGGTGCGCGCCAATGGCGTCGAAGCGACGCTCACGGACGATCAGCTGATCGACGCGGTGAACGCGCGGCTCCCCGCCGACAGCCCCGTCAACCCCACGCTGCGGGAGGCGCTCGCCGCACTCGGCTAGGAGCTACTCCTCGTCAGGCCTGCGCTTCGCGGGCTCGCTCTCGATGAGGCGGCGGAACTGCTCCCAGTTGTAGCGGTGGAAGTACTTCTTCGAGTTCTTCGGCCACCAGTCGACCCCGCCCTTGGAGAGATGGAGCTCGCCGAGCTTGCCCTCCGCGTCGTTCGACACGACGAAGACCACGTCGGCGTTGCCCACGAGGCGCGCGGTCTGCTTCATCTCGATGTTGTGCACAGCCATGACCTCACCGTACGCGACGGGACGTCCGGAGCTCAGCGGGTCGTGTTGCGGGGGACGTCGCGGAAGGGGATGTCGCGATCCACGCTCGGTTCCCGGGGCAGGCCGAGCACTTGCTCCCCGATGATGTTGCGCTGGATCTGGTCCGTGCCGCCGGCGATCGACACCGCGGGCACCGACACGAGCACCTCGGCGACGACGCCATCGAGAGCACCGTCCTCGTAGTCGAGCATCGCCGACGCACCGCCGATGAGCGCGTGCCCGAGCGCCGCGCCGCGCGCGACATCGCTCGCCGCGAGCTTGCCCAGAGAGCCCTCGGCGCCCGGAGGCCGGCCGAGTGCCCGCGCCGCCTGCGCGCGTTGCGCGGTCCACTGATTCGCTCGTACCAGGGCGGTCTCGGCCGCGATCGCTTGCCGGACGTGCGGGTCGTCGAGCACTCCCGCGTCACGCGCGGCGTCGATGAGCAGGTCCGCGCGGCCCGCCCGCTGCGGATACCAGGAGTAGGTCTTGAAGTACTCGTCGGCCTCGGCCTGTGCTTCCCGCACCGCGCGACCGTCGACGCGCGGCAGCCGCGGCCGATGCGAGGTCGCAAACCGACGCTCGTGAGCGAGGGTGGTGAGCGCGGCGCGCCAGCCTTCACCGGGCTCACCCACGATCATGTCGGCAGGCACCCGGGCGTCTGTGAGGAACACCTCGTTGAACGACGCGTGACGGTTCATCTGCCGGAGCGGCCGCACCTCGACGCCGGGCTGGTGCATCGGCAGCGCGAAGTAGCTGATGCCCTTGTGCTTGGGGACGTCCCAGTCGGTTCGGGCGAGCAACATGCCGTACTCGGCGTGGTGCGCCGACGTGTTCCACACCTTCTGCCCGTTGATCACCCACTCGTCGCCATCGCGCTCGGCACGCGTCGTGAGCCCCGCGAGGTCGGAGCCACTGCCCGGCTCGCTGAACAGCTGGCACCACATGTGCTCGCCGGTGAGCATCGGCCGAAGCAGCTTGCGGCGCAGCGCGTCCGAGCCGTGGGCGAGGATCGTCGGAGCCGCGAGGCCCATGCCCCCGCCGACGGGCGCGCCCACCGCACCGATGTCCGCGATCGCGTCGTGCGCGATCCCTTCCGACCATGCCGGGAGGCCCTTGCCGTACCACTCCTCGGGCCACGACGGACACGCCCAGCCCGAGTCGGCGAGGAGCGTGCGCCAGGCGATGAGGCTGAGATCGGGATCCCAGTGGTCGCTCAGCCACTGGCGCACCTCGTCGCGGACCTCATCCGGTTCAGGCATCGGCGACGACCGTACGCGGTAGCGTGATCGCTCTGCAGGAAATCGTTTTCCTCTTCCTGATGTGGGGGCACGGGTGGACGATCGAGAGCGACGGCAGTACGAGGAGGACGGCTACGTCGTGCGCGAAGCGGTCTTCAGCGGGGAAGAGATCGCCGACATGGTCGACGCGTGCGAGGCGCTCGTCGCTGAACTCGTGCGCGACCGACAGGGCCGCCGCATCCACGCCGGGAGCTACGTGTTCGATCCCGACATGACTCGCCAGACGATGATCAAGTGGGAGGGCGACAGCGACATCGTCCACGGAATCGAGCCCTTCGCCCATCTCAGCCCACCGCTGAACGATTGGGCGCACGACCAGCGCTTCCTCGACCTCGCTCGCGACATCCTCGACGCCGAGCCCATGCTGTTCACCGAGAAGCTCAACTTGAAGCGGCCGCACCACGGTGGCGTCAACCCGATGCACCAAGACCACCCCTACTGGGTCGGCACGGCGGATGATGCCGACCGGGTGATGACGATCATGCTCATGCTCGACGACGCGACACTCGCGAACGGCTGCCTTCACGTGGTCCCCGGCAGTCACACGTCCGGCGAGTGGAGCAAGCGCACCGACGGCGATGTGTTCGGGCAGAACGAGATCGACTTCACCGTGTACTCGGATGCCGAGCTCGTGCCGCTCGAGATGAAGGCCGGATCGCTCGTCGCGTTCGGCCCCTTCCTCGTGCACCAGTCCGCGCCCAACACCTCGGACCAAGAGCGGCGCGCGCTGCTGTACAGCTATCAACCTGCTGGCCTGACCCACATGCGCGACAAGTTCCCGAAGCCCAAGTCGAGGTCCGCCGCGCCCTATGCCTGACGAGTTCCAGCTCGCGCCGGTCGCGGCCGACGTCGTCGACCAGCGACCCTGGCTCGACGAGGGCCGCAGAGCGTGGGACGCGCGCACAATCACCCGATGACGCTCGACAACCCCGCCTTCATCGATCCCGCGCTCGACAGCCGCGCAGTGACGTTCGAGAACCCGAGCGGCGGGCGTGGCGCGGGCGGCGCCGCCCACGGCGGGCGCAAGGGCGCGCCGAACATGCGGGTGGGCGCGGGTGAGTCCGTCGTGCTCGCCGATCTCGACGGTCCGGGCACGATCCGGCACATCTGGATGACGATCCCGCCGGCGCCGCCCGAGGTCATGCGGTCGCTGTTCATCGAGGTCTTCTACGACGGGCTCGAGGTGCCGAGCATCTCGGTGCCGTTCGTCGACTTCTTCGGGCTTCCCCACGGTCGCCCGACCGAGTACCACTCGGCCCTGCACGCGGTGCAAGAGGGACGCGGGTTCAACAGCTACGTGCCCATGCCCTTCGGTGAGCGCGTGCGCATCGTGGCGACGAACGGCGGGACGCGCTCGATCATCCTCTACTACCAGGTCGACTACACGCTCTCGCCGCTCGAAGCAGGAAACGGCTACTTGCACGTCGGCTTCCGGCGCGAGAACCCGACCGTGCAGAGGCGCGACTTCGTGATCGTCGACGGCCTCGAAGGACCGGGCCGATTCCTCGGCTGTGCGATGGGCGTGCGCGTGATCGACACGGGCGACTGGTACGGCGAGGGCGAGGTGAAGGTCTACCGCGACGGCGACGACGACCTCCCGACGATCTGTGGCACCGGCCTCGAGGACTACGTCGGCACTGCGTGGGGCCTCGGTGCGCACGCCGCTCCGTACGGCGGCGCGCCGCTCAGCATCGGTCCGAGCCGTCCCGATCAGCCGGAGTTCGTCGGCTTCTATCGGTGGCACGTGCTCGACCCGATCATGTTCACGTCCGAGCTGAAGGTCACGATCCAGCAGATCGGCGCGAAGTTCTTCCCGATCGGTGGTGAGCGCGCCCTCGCCGAGTACGAGGAGACGCACCCCGTGGCGGGTCAGGGCTGGCAGTACGACGCGAAGGGCCGGTACCTCGCGTGGGGCATCGCCGAGCGCGTCGACGACTACTGCGCGGTGTCGTTCGTGTACTGCACGCGCCCACAAGGTGTGCCGCGCCTCGATCTCGCGGTTGCCCTCGCGGACATCGAGCGTCGGCCGTGGGAGGCCGCCCACCCGATGGAGGCCGTGTCGGCCGTGATCGGCACCCCGTAGCGCTGGTTCTCGGCGAGAGTCGGGCTAGCGGGAGGGTGGGATCGTCCGCTCGCCGGTGATCTGGTTGACGTACACCTTCCACGGGTAGTGGTCGCCCTCGCCCGGCGCCCCGACCTTGCGCAGGTGCTGGGTGAGGATCTTGCGCCATGCGTCGGTCGAGTTCGCCGTCGTCATGTGCGGCGTCTTCGAGTGGTGGAAGGTGACGCTGCCTCGCGAGATGGGGCACGCGATCGCGCGTGACTCGTCGGGCTCGCAGAAGAGCAGGTCGCTCTGCACGTTCTCGGGCTGACGATGGGGGAGCACGCCGTCGCGCTGCCCGCCGTCGATGAAGTGCATGCAGCCGTTGCGCTCGTCGACGTCGTGAAAGGGCATCCAGCACGTGATGCCGAGGTCGTCGAGGTTGCGCCCCCAGTACCCCTCGTCCTGGTGCCAGAGCGTCGCCGCGCCCTTCCGCGGCGGCTTCGCGAGGAACTGGTCGTACCAGAACTCGAGCGGGAAGCCCATGAGGGCGGACCCGAAGTCGACTGCCCACCTGCGGAACGGCGCGTCGCCGACCGCATCGGGCCAGAGCATCGTCGGGCTCGATTGCAGGATCTTGAAGTCGCGCTCGTCGCGCGTCTTGTCCTTCTCCCATGCCCAGTCGAACGCGAGCGTCTCCTTGCGCTCGATGATCTTGTCGCAGAGATGCTCGATGTGATCGAGCTCCGCGGGATCGACGACCTCGGGCACGACGAGGTAGCCGTGGTCGCGGAAGAACGCGATGTCATCGTCCGTCGCGGGGCGGTAGATGGTCGTGCCGACAGCGGGCTCATTCATGTGCTCTCCCGGACGACGAGATGAGGGCTGAGGAGGATCTCCTGGCGCGGCCTCGACGGATCGGCCCGCGCGCTCACGAGCAGCTCTGCCGAACGACGGCCGATCTCGTAGGTCGGCTGCGCGACGACGGTGAGCGACGGCTGCAGCAGCTTCGCCCACGGCGCGTCGTCGAACCCGACCACGCGCATCTCGCCGGGAACCGAGAGGCCCTGGTCGCGGAGCGCTTCGAGGGCACCGACGGTCATGAGGTTGTTGGCGACGAGCACCGCGTCGGGTGGGTCGGACAGCCCGCACAGCTCGCGCATCGCCTTGTAACCACCGGTCTCGCGGAAGTCGGTGCGCACGACCAGCGACGGATCCGGACTGCGCCCGGCCTGGCGCAGCGCCTTGCGGTACCCGCTGAGCCGTTCGGTCGCGGTGCTCAGCCGCGGCGGCCCCGTGATGCAGGCGATGCGTTGCGCGCCCACCTCGACGAGATGGCGGGTCGCGTCTGCAGCGCCGCGCTCGTTGTCCACGAGCACGCAGTCGATGGTGCGACCGCTCGGGCGACGGTCGACGGCGACGACGGGAATGCCCGCGTCCTGCAAGGGCTCGAGGCGTGACGCTCGGGTCGATGCCACGGCGATGACGACGCCGGCCATCCGCTCCGCGATCGCGACGTCGATGTATCCCGCTTCCTTGCGAGGGTCCTCGTCGGAGTTGCAGAGCACCACGCGGAATCCGTGCTCGCTGCCCTCGTCCTCGATGCCGCGGACGATCGACGTGAAGAACGGATTCTCGATGTCCGCGACGATGACCGCCCACACGTCGGTCGCCTGGCCGCGCAGGGCACGGGCGGGCCCGAAGGGCTGGTAGCCGAGCTCGGCGACCGCGGCACGCACGCGAGCGGCCCGATCCGGCGAGACCTCGCGCGTGCCGTTGAGCACCCGCGACACGGTGGCGGGCGAGACACGGGCGGCGGTGGCCACGTCGCCGATCGTGATGGCCCTGGTCGACACTGCTGCGAGCATACGAGCCTTCGCGGTACGCTCGTGAAATCGATTTCTCGATCACGCCGGAGCAGCAGCAGTCCTTCTGGGAGGATGGCTTCCTGCAGGTCGACGAGCACGTCATGCCGCCCGACGAGCTCGTGTGGTTCCGGGAGATGTACGACGCCATCTTCGAGAACCCGAAGGTCCTCCGCCTCCACTTCGACGCCGAACGCGAGGACGGCACGACCGGCGTCGTCGATCAGATCCTCGTTCCCGAGCTCACCGTGCCCGAGATCCTCGAGACGACCTGGTACGCGAACGCGAGGCAGATCGCGTGCGCGTTGCTGGAGATCGAGGAGGCGGAGATCCTCTCGAACAGCGGCACGCACATGATCTTCAAGCCCGCGACCGCGGGACGCGACACACCGTGGCATCAGGACGAGGCGTACTGGGAGCAGCCGACGGTGACGGCGCACAGCCTGTCGGTGTGGACGCCGCTCGACGACGTGACCGTGGACAGCGGATGCATGCAGTTCCTTCCCGGCTCGCATCGCAGCGACATCGTCGCTCACAGCAACATCGGTCTCGGTGAGCCGCTCGTGCTCGAGGACTCGCCCGACGTGAGCGGGGCGGTCGCGTGCCCGATCCCCGCGGGCGCGGCGACCGTGCACCACTGCCGCACGATCCACTACAGCGGCCCGAACTACAGCGAGCGCCCGCGCCGCGCGATCTCCGCGCTCATCCACGGCCCCGTCGAGCGACGCGACGAGCCCCTGGACCGCAGCTGGCTCCCCCTCGCCCCCAAGATCAAGCGCTAGCCACCTGAGCACTTGACTGGCGACCGGCTCTGGGCGGCTGTGAGGGTCGAGTGCAGGGGCGAGAGCGGCGACGCGGGATGATCGCGAGATGGCATCAGGCAGTCCCGCGGTCGTGCGCGACGAGGTCGTCGCGTTCTACGACGAGTGGTGGCGCCGGTACCACGTGCGACTCGGAGGGCTGACGCAAGCCGAGTACGAGTGGGAGCCGACGCCCGGCGCGTGGTCCGTGCGCGCGACGCCCGACGGCCCCGTGGCCGAACGCGTCGAACCCGACCCTGATCCGCCGCCGGTCACGACGATCGCATGGCGCATGTGGCACATCGCCATCGAGTGCCTCGAGGGCTACAGCGCCCGGGTGTTCGGCCGCACCGCCACCGATCTCGAGGACCGCGCGTTCACGCTGGATGTGAGCGAGGCGATGGATCTGACGAGCCGCGCCGCTTCCGGGTTCCGCGCCGGGCTCGTCGCGATGGGTCCCGACTGGCTGTTCGCGCAGCTCGGTCCCACGTACGGGCCGTACGCGGACGCGACCTTCCTCGGGCTCATGCTCCACGTCATCGACGAGCTCGTGCACCACGGCGCCGAGGTGGCGGTGCTGCGCGACCTCTACGCGGCGAGCCACGACTCATAGGCTCTACCGTCTGGCTTCGTGACCGACGTCCGCGTCGCGCGGCTGCTCGCCCAGGTCGGGCTTCCGGGCGACGCCGCCGATTGCGTCACCATCGAGGGCGACGATCCCGTCTACGCGAGCCCGTTCCCGATCGCATCGTCGGCCGCGGTCGCGCTCGGTGCGGTCGCCGCCACGTCGGCATCGATCTGGCGTGACAAGGCCGGCGTCGAGCAGACGATCACGGTCGACACACGCTGTGCGGGAGCGTCGCTGCTCGGCTTTGCCTTGCAGCGTCTGCTCGACGGTGACACGCCACAGCGCGTCGCCGACAACCCGCTGATCGCGCTGCACGAATGCGCGGACGGTCGCTGGGTGCACCTGCACGGAGCGTTCCCGCGCCTCGCCGAGCCGACGCGCAAGGTGCTGGGCATCGCAGAGGGTGCCGACGCCGCGACGGTGGCCGCAGCGGTCGCGAAGTGGGAGGCGCAAGCGCTCGAGGACGCGCTCGCCGACGCGAAGACGTGCGGTGCGATGGTGCGCACACGAGACGAGTGGGCCGCGCACGAGCAAGGCCGAGCAGTGGGAGCCCTCGCGCGCGTCGAGATCGAGAAGATCGGCGAGTCCCAGCCCGAACCGGTCGGTGACCTGAGCCGCCCTCTCGGCGGCGTGCGCGTGCTCGACCTGACCCGCATCCTCGCGGGCCCGACCAACGGACGCACGCTCGCGGAGCACGGCGCGGACGTCCTCCTCGTCAACTCGCCGACGCTCGACAACGTGCTGCCGTTCGTCATGGACACGAGCCACGGCAAGCGATCGACGTTCATCGACCTCGATCGCGCCGACGATCACGCGCGCCTGCTCACGCTGGCTTCGACGGCCGATGTCTTCGCGCAGGGATACCGCAGCGGGGCGATGGAGCGCCGCGGCCTGAGCCCGGCCGAGCTCGCAGCGCGACGGCCGGGCATCGTCTATGTGACGATGAACTGCTACGGCGACGTCGGACCGTGGCACGAGCGCCCGGGCTGGGAGCAGCTCGCGCAGACCGTCAGCGGCATCGCCGCTGTGCAGGGCGGGGATGGACCGCCGGTGCTCGTGCCCGCAGCAGCGTGCGACTACACCACCGGCTACCTCGCTGCGCTCGGCACGATGGCGGCGTTGTGGCGTCGCAGCCACGAAGGTGGCAGCTACCACGTGCGAGCGTCGCTGTGCCAGACCGCGATGTGGTTCGCCGGTGAGCCGCGAGTCGACCGTTCCGCAGCATCGGGATTCGGCGACATCGAGTCCTTCCTCGTCACGACCGACACACCGTTCGGCCGGCTTCGTCATCTCGCGCCCGTCGCGGAGATGACTGCGACGCCTCCGCATTGGGAGCTTCCGACCACACCGCTCGGCGTACACCCTGCCGAGTGGGCGACCGCGAACTCGCGAGCCGCTGCGGGCAAGTAGAGGTGATGGACGAGAGCACGGATGCCGCGGTGATCGCAGCGTCAATCGACGACCCGGCGTGCTTCTCCGAGCTCTTCGACCGTCATGCCCGCGTGATCTTCCGTTACCTCGTCCGACGTGTCGGCCCCGACGCCGACGACTTGCTGGGCGAGGTGTTCAGAGTGGCGTTCGAGCGGCGCGAATCGTATGACTCGTGCCGTCCGGATGCGGCTCCCTGGCTCTACGGCATCGCCACCCGCGTCGTCTCGAAGCAGCGACGAAGCGAGGGGCGCCGCATCAAGGCGATGGCGCGTTACGCCGCGCAACGGGCTGGGGCCGAGGACATGGCTGAACGGGTTGTGGCTTCCACAGACGCATCCGACGACTGGTCACGCGTGGCCGACGCGGTGGCGGATCTCCCGCCCGCCGAGTGGGACACGCTCCTCCTCTACGTGTGGGAGGAGCTCAGCTACGAGCAGATCGCCGCGGCCCTCGACATCCCCGTCGGCACCGTGCGATCCCGGCTCAACCGCGCTCGCGCCCGGCTGCGCGACACGTCCCTGCCGAGCGAGAGGATGGGGTCATGAGCGACGAGCTCGAACCTCTCCGCCAGCTGCGTCCCGACAACGTGTTGCCCGCCGACCCGGGCGACCCGACCGTGCTTTCACGCCAGAAGGAGCAGCTCATGTCGACCATCGCACACGAGCCCGAGACCACCCTCCAACTCCCCGACATCTATCCACGTGTCGCCTACAACGACGAATTCGCCGCTCTCGACTACCTCGTGCGCGTCTTCGGCTTCACCGAGCTTCGCGAAGCTCGCATGGAGCACGAGTGGGACGGTCGCATGCAGATGCATGCATGGGTGCGGATGGGTGCAGGCGTCGTGATGATCAGCCACTCGAACCATGACGTCCACCGCATCTACGCGCCGAGCGAGCTCGGGAACACGACCGTGATCTTCCACGTCAAGGTGCACGACATCGACAGCCAGTACGCGCGCGCAGTCGCGCAGGGCGCCGACGTCACGATGGAGCTCGAAGACGCCTTCTACGGCGAGCGCCGATACGAGGCGACCGACCTCGAAGGTCACCGTTGGCACTTCGCCGAGAGTCACGACGCGATCCGCGCCCGTGGTGGTGAGGTCCCCGACGACCCTCAGGGCGGCAAGCCCTAACCTCTCCTCGGTGGGTTGGGACGGCGACGACTACCAGAAGCAGTTCGACGACCTCGCTGAGCAGGGTGTCGACGTCCATGGTGAAGCCGACTTCGTCATGCGCTTCGCGCCCGAATCGGTCCTCGACGCCGGATGCGGCACCGGGCGCGTTGCTCGAGAGCTTGCTCGCCGCGGCGTTTCGGTGGTCGGTGTCGACGCCGATGCATCGATGGTGGACACCGCGCGACGACTTTCCCCCGAGCTCGAGTGGCACGTCGCCGACCTCGCCACACTCGACCTCGGCCGCACGTTCGCCGTCGTCGTGATGGCGGGAAACGTCC
>DATKAS010000032.1:0-2944 GCA_035497855.1 Acidimicrobiales bacterium | reverse complement strand
GCGGACACGATCGCCTCGCCATGCTCGATCGGGACATCCCACTCGGTGCCGATCGCGTTCCAGAACAGCTCGTCGTGGTCGTCGAAGTGGTTCAGGGCGCCCGCGACGTCGTAGCTGATCGTGTACGTGTGCTGGCCGGTGACGGTCGTGTCGGGATCGCCGATGCGGATCCGCGTCTCGTTGCCGACCGTGGACACCTTCACGTCGGTGGGGGTGCTCGGCGGATCAGCGGTGACCTCGATGTTGCTGAGGGGGTACACGCGGTCGTGCTTGTCGTCGAAGTGGAAGCGGTTCGGGATGTCTCGGAAGATGCCGTGGCGCTCGTTGGAGTCGAAGTCGTAGGCGATGACCTCGGTGATGTGGAGGTCGCCGTCCTTCGCGATCTCGATCGTGGTGCGGTAGTCGAGGATCTGCTCGTCGGTCTGTGCTGATGCAGGCCCGCCAATGGAGACCGAGATGACGACCATGAGGACGAGCGTGACGGCGAGGAGAGCGAGCACGCGGCGCACGGCTGCCACTCTGGCACCGCGGCACGGGTGGAGGGGGAGATGGTGGCCGGTAGCGTCACGCCCATGCCTGGATCGGCGGACCGAGTGCTTGTCGTGACGGCACATCCCGACGACGTCGACTTCGGCGCGGCGGGCACGGTGGCGTCGTGGACCGACCAGGGCATCGAGGTCGTCTACTGCATCGTCACGGACGGCGAGGCCGGAGGGTCTGATCGCACGGTGAGCCGTGCCGACATGGCAGCACTCCGACGCGAGGAGCAGACGGCCGCGGCGAAGGTGCTCGGCGTGACCGAGGTCCACTTCCTCGGGCATCCCGACGGCCGCCTCCAGCCGACGCTCGAGCTCCGGCGCGACATCTCCCGGATCATCCGCCTCGTGCGGCCGGGCAGGGTGCTCACGCAATCACCCGATCGCAACTTCCAGCGCATCTACGCGAGCCACCCGGATCACCTGGCGGCTGGCGAGGCTGCGCTGTGCGCGGTGTACCCCGATGCGCGGAACCCATTCTCGTTCCCCGACCTGCTCGACGAGGGACTCGAGCCGTGGGCCGTCCCGGAGGTCTGGATGATGGCCGGAACCGTTGCGAGCACCTGGGTCGACATCACGCACACGTTCGAACGCAAGGTCGACGCGTTGCGCGCCCACACGAGCCAGACGTCGCACATGGAGAACCTCGCGGAGTTCCTGCGTGGCTGGGCTGTTGCGCAAGCAGAGGCCGGTGGCCTCGCGGAGGGCCGTCTGGCGGAGGGGTTCCACGTCATTCAGACCGGCTGAGGCTGGCACACTTTGGCCATGACGCTCATGAGCGACGTGCCCGTCGACCAGATCAAGCTCAGCGATCCCGACCTCTGGACCGCCCCCGACGACGTGCGCGACGCGGTGTTCACCAAGCTCCGCGCCGAGAGCCCGATCTCGTTCCAGGCCGAGTACGAATACGAGAACATGCCGGTCGGCCCCGGCTACTGGGCACTCACCCGTCATCACGACATCTGGATGGTGAGCCGCAACCCCGACCTCTTCCAGTCCGGACGCGGGTCGAACATCGGTGACATGCCGATCGAGATCGGTGAGTTCTTCGGCTCGATGATCAACATGGATGCCCCGAAGCACACGCGGCTGCGGATGATCGTGCAGAAGGCGTTCACGCCGAAGGTCGTCGCCGCGATCGAGGAGGACGTTCGGCGCAAGGCAAAGGCGATCGTCGACGAGCACGCGGACAAGGGCGAAGGTGACTTCGTGCAGCTCTTCGCATCACCGCTCCCGTTGCAGATCATCTGCGAGATGATGGGCATCCCGCGCGATCAGTGGGGCACCGTGTTCGACGCGACGAACACGATCCTCGGTCTCGGCGACCCCGAGTACGCCACCGACATGAACATGCTCATGACCGCGGCGATGTCGCTCTACCAGATGGCGATCGCTCTCGGCGAGGAACGTCTCGCGAACCCGACCGACGACCTCACGACTGCGCTCATGCACGCCGAGGTCGACGGCGAGCGCCTCACAACCCAAGAGCTCGGATCGTTCTTCATCCTGCTCGTCGCCGCGGGGAACGAGACGACGCGCAACGCGATCAGCCACGGCATGAAGCTGCTGACCGATCATCCCGATCAGCGTGCGCTGTGGCTCGAAGACTTCGCGGGCCACGCGCCGGGCGCAGTCGAGGAGATCGTCCGCTACGCGACGCCCGTGATCCACTTCCGTCGCACCGCGACGCGCGACACCGAGCTCAGCGGCGTGAAGATCGCCGAGGGCCAGAAGGTCGTGCTCTGGTACGTGTCCGGCAACCGCGACGAGACGGTCTTCCCGAACCCGTTCGAGTTCGACATCACCCGTCCCAACCTCAAGGACCAGATGGGGTTCGGTGCGGGTGGCCCGCACTACTGCCTCGGCGCGAACCTCGCTCGCCGGGAGATGACGATGATGTTCGACGAGCTGCTGCATCGGTTCCCCGACCTCGAGATCACCGGACCACCGGCGATGCTGCAGTCGGCGTTCATCCACGGCATCAAGCGCATGCCCTGCGCCTGGACTCCCGCCTAGAGCCCATGCAAGGCCCGAGCCGCAGCGCCGCGATGACCGCGGTGGCGCGGTCCCTCCACCGGGAGGAGCCTCCCCCGTGGGTGCTCGACGACTTCCTCGCCGCCGGCCTCGCCGGCGAGGAAGGGCCGGCGATTCGCGAACGGTTGTCCCACGACATGACTCGGGAGGATCTGCTCGCCTTCAGCAGATGGGTCTGCGTGCGCGCTCGGCTTCCGGAGGACATCGTCGAGGACGCCGTCGCCGGGGGTGTTCGTCAGTACGTGATCCTCGGCGCCGGCCTCGACTCGTTCGCGTATCGCCGCCCGGACCTGGTCGGTCTCGTGCGGGTCTACGAGGTCGATCATCCGGAGACGCAGGCATGGAAGCGTGCACGACTCGCGGAGCTCGACGTG
>DATKAS010000031.1:0-2805 GCA_035497855.1 Acidimicrobiales bacterium | reverse complement strand
GCGGAGGTCGTGGAGGTACGGATGGCCCTCCATCGAGTCCGGCAGGTCAGCGGTGCGGGCGCGCCCGTGGACCACGGTGACATCAGGCAGGAGCGGGATCGCCTCTCGGTGGTACTCGTCGAGCCGCGCGACGTCGAGGCCGAGGCGACCCGCCGCAGTGACCCGCTCGTGCACGCGGGTGCGAGCCGCCTCGATGTGCTCGGGCGCGACCACCCATCGCCCGAAGTTGGGCTCCCGGCGCTCGCCGGTCAGCGCCTCGACGTCCGAGGGGAGAAGGGGGCCACGTTCGCTGATGATCCGATCGACCGAGCGATCGGGCCGCGCCTTCGTGACCGGACGCACCGGCGCGACCTCGACGATCTCACCGCCACCGACGGTCTCGGACCGACCGCTCTCCCGCAGGACGAAGCGATCGCCCGGGAGCAGCGGCAGCGCGACGGTGATGCGGATGCGCACCCACCCTGTCCCCCCGGGCCGTATGGCGTCACCGCCGATCACTCGGAGCTGCGCTGGGTGCTCGCCTGATCCGAGGTTCACCGTGTACGCGCCGCGGCGGGACACCTCGTGGCCGATCGCCTCGATCGTCGTGAGCTCTGCGTCGAACACGTACGCCGGCTTCCAGCGCGCTGGGGTCACGACAACGTCGCCGCGCCGCACGTCGGCGTGGTCGATGCCCGCGAGGTTGATCGCGACGCGGTTGCCCGGGCCGATGCGATCTACGTCGTGGCCGAACGTCTGGAGCCCGCGGACCCGGCCCGCGAGACCGCCCGGCTCGACGAGCACTTCGTCGTCCACCCCCATCTCACCGTCGACGAGCGTGCCAGTCACGACGGTTCCCGCGCCTCGCGCCGCGAAGACGCGGTCGATCCACAGACGCGGGCGACGCCGATCGGGCGAAGGCGGCGTCGACGTGACGAGGCGATCGAGCGCGGCGCGGAGCTCGTCGACTCCGGTCCCGACGGGTGCGGCGACGTCGACCACCTCAGCGCCCTGCAAGAAGGTGCCCGCGACTCGGTCCGCGAGGTCGAGCTTCACGATTTCGAGGTGGTCGGGGTCGACGAGGTCGACGTGGGTGAGGGCGATCACGCCGTGCCCGATCCCGAGGAGCTCGAGGATGCGAAGGTGCTCCTCACTCTGAGGCTTCCATCCCTCGGTCGCCGCGACGACGAACAGGCAGGCGTCGACCGACCCGACCCCGGCGAGCATGTTCTTGATGAAGCGGACGTGACCGGGCACGTCGACGAACGAGACGCGCGCGCCGGAGGGAAGCGCGGTCCACGCGAACCCGAGGTCGATGGTGAGGCCGCGGCGCTTCTCCTCGGCGAAGCGGTCGGGGTCGGTGCCGGTGAGGGTGAGGACGAGCGTCGACTTGCCGTGGTCGACGTGACCAGCGGTCGCGACGACGCGACTCGGGGGGTCAGGCTCGGTCAATCGAGGGCTCGGAGCGCGGCACCGAGCGTCGCGTCATCGCTCGGATCCACGGTGCGCAGGTCACAGATCGTCGTGTCGTCGCGCACGCGGGCGATGATCGGTGGCTCGTGCAATCGCAGCGGAACCGTGCGATCTCCGGGCAGGGCGATGCCGACCGACGGGATCTCGGTCCCCGGCAGCGCTCCGGCTCCGGCAACTGCCTGCGTCTCGACGACATCGCCGGCGTGGATCGCGCGGGCGCGGTCACGCAGCACGTCGAGGCTGATGGTTGCCATCCGCCAGAACGGGATCGCGTCACCGTCGCGGCGCAGGTACGCGAGTGCGGTGTCCTGGAGGACGGCGAGCGTGAGCCCGCCGGCTCGCAAGGCACGGGCGAGTGGATGGTGCGCACACGCATCGACCACCGCGCGGCTGCCCGCGATGACACCGGCTTGGGGTCCTCCGAGCAGCTTGTCGCCGGAGAACGTGACTGCAGCGGCGCCGGCTTCGAGGGTCTGCCGCACCGCCAGCTCGCCTCGCACCCAGTCGGGTGGACCACCGCGGAGCCACGGGCACGCTGCGTCGAGCAACCCAGAGCCGACATCGACGACGACGGGCACCCCGAGGGTCGCGAGCGCGTCGACCTCGACTCCTTCGGTGAACCCTTCGATGCGGTAGTTCGACGGATGCACCTTGAGGATGAGCGCGACATCGGCGCCGTCGCGGTCGAGGGCACGCTCGTAGTCCGCGAGCCGGGTGCGGTTCGTGGTGCCGACGTCGACGAGGCGCGCGCCCGACTCCGCCATGACCTCCGGCACGCGGAAGCCGCCACCGATCTCCACTGCTTCGCCCCGCGAGACGAGCACATCCCGACCCCGCGCCATCGCGGCGAGCACGAGGAGCACAGCAGACGCTCCGTTGTTCACGATGATCGCGGCCTCGGCGTTCGCCGCGCGAGCGAGCAGCGCGGCGGCGTGAGCGTGGCGCGACCCGCGGCGTCCGGTGGAGAGGTCGAGCTCGAGGTTCGAGTAGGCAGCGGGCTGCGCCCACGCGACAGGTGCGCGACCGAGGTTCGTGTGCAGCAACACGCCGGTCGCGTTGATCACGCGCTGCAGCAGCGCTCGAGACGTGTCCTCCGCGCGCGAGCGGGCAGAGTCGGGATCGTTCGCGGCGACCGCGGCACGCGCGGCGTCGACGAGAAGCGGATGGGGCAGGTCGACGTCCGCGATCGACCGGGCGAGCGCGTCGATCGACGGGGGCCTGGTCGTCACGGGCCGAGCATACGGATGGATGCCCGCCGGTATCGTGGGCCGGGTGCTCATCGTCACCCTGATCGCGATCCCGATCGTCGAGATCGCGGTCGCCATCTGGGTCGCGAGCGCGATCGGTTGGCTC
>DATKAS010000030.1:0-2247 GCA_035497855.1 Acidimicrobiales bacterium | reverse complement strand
CGAGCGCTGTGCTCAACGCCGCGCGCGCTCTCGTCCCACACAACGCCCAGGTAGCGCCCCCGGCAGGATTTGAAATCGAGCATCACGTTGATCGACTGCGCGACGAACTCCATCGAGGCCGTCGGGCCGTCGACATACTCGTGGCTCGGTCCCCGAAGCCGGCCAACCGCACACCGGATCGGGAGGGATCATCCACCGTTCTCCAGCGTAGGGAACGACTGGCGCCAGCGTCCCAAAGATGAGGGAACCGCCTCATGCGCCAGGAGACCTCGATCCGTACCGTCACACCCGGACAGCCACGAGAGGAGCAAGTCATGGCCAAGGCATCAAGCACGACCGCTGACCGGGTGAAGGACTTCGGGGTCGCGCTCGACCGATCCAGCGAGCTCGACGGGTTCACCGTCAACTTCGTGACGATCACCAAGTCGCACGACTTGGCGCCCATGCTGGCCGCCCTCCCGACCGGCAAATGCACCTGCCCCCACTGGGGCTACGTCATCAGGGGACGAGTCGTCGTCCGTTACGACGACCATGAGGAGGTCCTCGGGCCCGGCGACGCTTTCTACATGGCGCCCGGACATGCACCCGAAGCGGAGGAAGGCACCGAGCTGGTCCAGTTCAGCCCGACCGAACAGCTGGCCGAGGTCGAAGCAGCCATCGCGGCCGCGATCCAAGCCTGAGCCGGCGTCAGCGAGAGAGGAGACCCAGAATGCCAGTCATCACCGTTACCCTCGACACCCCACTCCCCGCCCAGACCGTCCTCGAGTCGACGCACGATTTCACGGCTCGACGCTCCAACGTCTTCCCTGCGGTAGAACCCGCACATTTCGAGGTCCATAGCGTCGACGGTCAGACAGCCGACGTGACCGAGGGGACCGGGACGGGCATTGGCACGAGCTGGGAGCGCTGCGACTACGACTGGTCCACGGCGGGGTCCGTCACGGCTGCGGTAACCGACTCGAACGTGTACGCGCCCGGAAGCAGCTGGCACCTCACCGCCGTGCCGACGCCAGATGGCAGCCGCATCGAGATGTCGTGGGTCCGGCGCTTCAAGCACAACCCCCGTGGGATCCTGTTCGGCACTGCGTTCCGGATCATCGGAGGTCCGATGTTCCGCAGATACGCCAAGCAAATCGTCGCCAACCTGGAGTCGCTCGAGGCCTCAAATCGCGTGACGGTGACTTCTCGCGCCGCCGTCCCCTCACGCGAAGCGACATAGTGTTTGGCATGGCCGCGGTCACCGACCTGTTTCGTACGAGCGGCGCGCTGGTCCTGGTGACGATCCGCGGCGATTGGTGACCGTATTGCTGCGGCCAGCTGGTGCGGTTGGCGAACGAGTTCAGCGAGATCCAGTCGCTCGGCAGCGATGTCGGCGCGCTGTCGGTTGATCCACCGGACCGCAACGCCGCGCTTGCCCGGCGTTGGCATCTGCCGTTCCCGATTCACAGCGATCCGGGCGGCGACTGGCTGTTGAAGCAGCTCGATCTCTGGAACCCGGCCGATCGCGGCGGGATCGCATGGCCGGCGCTGCTCATCTTCGACGCGGAGGGCCGCGAGGTGCGTCGGTACCGCTCCCGCGATTTTGCAGACCGATCGCCCAACGACGACGATCTGCTCTCCGCTCTGCGCGCTCTCGAGCTCCCCGCGATCTCGGTGCCGACCTGGACGCCTGATGTCGAGCCCGTCGACGATCCCGGCGCGCTGCGGACTGAGACGTTCGGTCCCTACTTCCGGGGCATTCGGTTCGGGGTCCGCGGTTTGTCAGGACGTCTGCAGAACCCCGTTGACCAGCAGGAAGCGATCCGGATGAGCGACATGGCGACGAGCTTCCTCGACGCCTGGTCGACGAGGCGCAAGGCTGCTGAGACGGACTGACCCGAGCTCATACCGTCGAAGACCGGCGCGCCGGCGAACGCGTCGCGAAGCCCACGACATTTCCCGCTGCTGGCGCTATGAGCTGATCGCTCGTTATCGGGGGGCTCAGGCCTGTGTCGAAGCGGCCCGCTCGTCGCCGACCGGTTGTCGCCCGCGGTCGAGAGTGACATCCGATCAGGTTCGACGGGCGAAGCGGCGTCGCCGACCTGGGCGCACTCCGGAGCGATCGGAGTTGGGATGGGCTCGCGAGCGACGACCGCGGCTGCGGGGCCATCAGAGGAAGTACGCGACTTCGCTCACCGACACACGTCATAGTCCGCGACTTATCCGTTCGCCGAGCGCTCTGGTCGAAGCAGCTGCACGCGCGCCTCG
>DATKAS010000029.1:0-2339 GCA_035497855.1 Acidimicrobiales bacterium | reverse complement strand
CGACCTCGTCCACGACCGGCGCGCCGAGGGCTACGACCCCTTGCAGCGGCTCCTCGAAGTGTTCGCCGGAGTGCAGTCGACGGCGACGACGAAGGAAGACCGCTCGGGTTGGCCCGTCGACGAACGGTTGAAGCACCGCATCATCGACGGTGACCGCGACGGCCTCGACCGCGACCTCGACGAAGCCCTCGCCGCGGGCACCCCTGCGCTCGCGATCGTGAACGACGTGCTGCTCGAGGGGATGAAGGTCGTGGGAGAGCTGTTCGGGTCTGGCGAGATGCAGCTGCCGTTCGTGCTGCAGTCCGCGGAGACGATGAAGACCGCGGTCGCACACCTCGAACCGCACATGGAGCGCTCGTCCGGCTCGACGAGCAAGGGGCGCATCGTGCTCGCGACCGTGAAGGGCGACGTGCACGACATCGGGAAGAACCTCGTCGACATCATCCTCACGAACAACGGCTACGAGGTGCACAACCTCGGCATCAAGTGCCCGATCGGCGAGATGATCGCCGAGGCCGAGGAGGTGAACGCCGACGCGATCGGCATGAGCGGTCTCCTCGTGAAGTCCACGTTGATCATGCGCGACAACCTCGAAGAGCTGAACGCGAATGGGCTGTCGCGCTACCCCGTGCTGCTGGGCGGCGCCGCGCTCACGAGGTCGTATGTCGAGCGCGACCTGCGCGAGGTGTACGACGGCCGGCTCTTCTACGGACGTGACGCGTTCGAAGGCTTGCGCACGATGGAACGCCTCATGGAGCTCAAGCGCACCGGCGCGGACGATCCCGAGTTCGGGCGCGTGCCCACGGGTCGGGTGCTGCCCGCACGGCGCGGGCCGAGTGAGAACGACGACGTAGCAGAGCTGCCTCGACGCTCCCCTGAGGTCGTCACCGACAACGACGTGTTCGTGCCGCCATTCCTCGGCCCGCGTGTCGTCAAGGGCATCTCCCTCGACGACATCGCCGCGTACATCAACGAGACAGCGCTGTTCCGCAACCAATGGCAGTTCCGTCCCGAGGCGGGCGAGAGTGACGACGCGTTCAAGGCGCGCATCCGCCCGATGTTGCGCATGCAGCTCGCAGACGCGAAGACGGCGGGTGTCCTCGTGCCACAGGTCGTGTACGGCTACTTCGCCGTGAATGCCGACGGCGACGAGCTGATCGTCTGGCAGGACGGCAACCGCTCGATCGAGTCGATGCGGTTCTCGTTCCCCCGTCAGCGGGTCGCACCCCACCTCTGCATCGCCGACTTCTTCCGGCCAGTCGAGTCCGGCGAGCTCGACTACGCGGCATTCCACATCGTCACGATGGGACCCGCCGTGTCAGAGGCGACGGCAGTGCTGTTCGCCGAGAACAAGTACCAGGACTACCTGTTGCTGCACGGCCTCGGCGTCGAGATGGCCGAGGCGCTCGCGGAGATGTGGCACCGGCGCATCCGCGAAGAGCTGGGGTACGCGGACGAGGACGGGCCGACCCTTACCGGCCTGTTCCGCCAGCAGTACCGGGGCGGGCGTTACTCGTGGGGCTACCCCGCGTGCCCGGACCTCGAGGACAACGCCAAGGTCGCCGAGCTGTTGTCGGCCGAGGCGATCGGGGTCAGCGTGAGTGAGGAGACCTCATGGCAGTACCACCCGGAGCAGACGACCTCGGCGATCGTCTGCCATCACCCCCAAGCGAAGTACTTCGTCGCTCGCTAGGCGGCGGTGCGATCGACGGCAGCAGCGGTCGCTTCCTGCAGGATGCGCCGGGCGTTGGCGACGCCCTTGCGCCCGACCTCGCGCGTTGTGTCGTCGAGCCGCCACTGATCGTCGCTCTGCGCCTCGAGCAAGGCGAGCTGTCGTGCCATGCGACCAGTATGCGGAGGGGTGTGACATTCCCGGAAGGGACGTTGGTCACCCTGGGCGCCCGGACGTCAGCAGCACCGGCGGCAACCCCTGCGCGTGCACCAAGGACAGCTCCTGGACGGCCCGGGTCATCGCGACGTACAGGAGCCTCGGCCCGTTGACTTCCGCATAGATCGCGGCGGGCTCGACCACGATCACGGCGTCGAACTCGAGACCCTTCGCACCGAGCGGATCGAGCAGCGAGACCTGGTCGCCGGGGGGGACGACGGAGGCGAGATCCGGAAGGAGGGACTCGGGCGCGATGACCGCGACCGAGACCCAGTCGCCGGTGAGCGCGACGAGCTCTGACGCTACGGTCTCGACGAGCCGGTCGGGTTCGCTCGCAACCAACGCGGGCGGCGCACCGTGGGCGCGCACCGAGCGAGACGGCCGCACCTGCGGCGCGGCGACGGGCAACAGGCGATTGGCCATCTCCAGGATCGGCCCGGGGACTCGATAG
>DATKAS010000028.1:0-7662 GCA_035497855.1 Acidimicrobiales bacterium | reverse complement strand
GACCCTGCCGTGCTCGGCGAGGCGTGGCGAGAGCGTTGGCTCGAGCGGCTCGACGGAGTCGATCCTGTGATCGCCACGTGGCTCGCACACCAGCGCCGTGACGACTACTGGCTGCACGGATCGGTCGGTGCGCATCCCGAGGCCATCACCGTGCCGCTGCTGCTGATCGGAGGATGGGAGGACGGCTACCGCGACGCGATCGTGCGCTTGCTTGCTGCGAGGCCCCATCGCACGTGGGCCGTCATCGGCCCGTGGGGCCACGGCTGGCCCCACCGCGCGCTTCCCGGCCCGCACCTCGACTGGGTCGCACGCGAGGCGCGGTGGTGGCGCCACTGGCTGAACGGCGAGGACAACGGGGTGGAGGCGGATCTTCCCGTCGAGATGTTCGTGCAGGAGTCGCGACGGCCCGGGGAGCACCTGTTGCACCGCCCCGGCCGCTGGATCGTGTGCGCCGGCGGCGAGGTCGAGCGCATCCGGCGCTCCTTCCTCGGGCACGGGGGCACCGCCGGAGTCACACGGCAACCGACGCAGGGGATGCACGCGCCCGTGTGGTGCCCGGATGGCGACATCGCCGACTTCGCGCTCGACCAGCGCTTCGAAGACGCGGTGTCGGCGACGATCGAGTGGCCGATCTCCGAGGATCTGCCGATCCTCGGCCGGCCCGTCGCCCACCTCCGTGTCGAGGTGGATGCGCTCGACGCCCAGATCGCGGTGCGGCTGTGCGACGTGTCACCCGACGGCGCGTCGACGCTCGTCGCCATGGGCGCGTCGAGGCTCGCGGGGCCCGGGCCGACAGCGGCGGAGGTGTCGATGCGGGCTACGGGCTATGTCGTGCCTGCAGGGCACACGCTGCGCCTGGCTGTGACACCGGGGTACTGGCCGATGCTCTGGCCGTCGGCGAGCGTGACGACGCTCGTCATCGATCGCGACCACTGCACGGTCCACGTTCCTGTCGTTCCCGACGCCGCGGCGGTGACCTCGATCGAGGGAGCGAAGCCGGACCGCCGACACGATCATCGACCACTCGGGCGATGGGTCGAGCAAACCTTCGGATCCGATCGAGTGCGCATGCATCGCGACACCGACTCGGGGGTCGTCGAGCTCGAGGACGGCTCGTGGTGGCAGGTCGGCGGGCGCACCGCGTGGTCGACCGGCGACGACCCGTTGGAGTCGGCGACGACGACGACCGCACTGATGCGGCGGGGGCGGGGGGACTGGGTCGTGCGTTGGGAGACGACGAGCACGATGACCGCGGACGCCGAGCAGTTCCACGTGGTCGTCGACGTCGCAGCGTGGGAGGGTGACGACACAGTGTTCGAGAGGAGCTACGCGCATGACATCCGCCGCGACCACGGCTGACACGGTCGAGCTGCTCCAGACGCTCATCCGCAACGGTTGCGTCAACGACGGCACGCCGGCCTCGGGCTTCGAGCATCGCAACGTCGACACGCTTCGTCAGTTCCTCGGCGCCACCGGCTTCGACGTCGCCGAGTACGAGCCCACGAAGGGCCGCGTGTCGCTCGTCGCGCGGATGGAGGGCCGTGATCCGAGCGCACCGAGCCTCTGCTTGATGGGTCACACCGACGTCGTGCCCGTGAACCCGGAGGGATGGTCACGCGATCCGTTCGGCGGAGAGCTCGTCGACGGAGAGGTTTGGGGCCGTGGCGCGATCGACATGCTGAACATCACCTCCTCGATGGCCGTGGCGTTTCGTCAGCTCGCGCGCGAAGGCTTCCGTCCGCGCGGAGACCTCATCTACTTCGCTGTCGCCGACGAGGAGTCGGGCAGCGCGCACGGCGCGCGGTGGATGGCGGACCACGAGCCGGACGCCATTCGTGCCGACTACGTGCTCACCGAGAACGGTGGTCTGCACACGGGCACGTCCGAGGCACCGTTCGTCGCCGTGAACATCGGCGAGAAGGGAGTCGCGTGGCGGCGGTTGCGCGTGCGCGGAACGCCCGGGCACGGGTCGACTCCGTTCCGGAGCGACAACGCGCTGGTGAAGGCCGCCGCCGTGGTCCAGCGCCTCGCGGAGTATCGGCCGCAGCCCCGGTTCCACGAGCTCTGGCGTCACCGCGTCGAGACGCTCGGGGTCGACGAGGAGCTCAAGGCCTTGCTGCTCGACCCCGCGCAGATCGACGCGGTGCTCGCTGCCATGCCGAACGTCGGATCGGCCGCGTACCTCCACGCGTGCACGCACACCACGTTCTCGCCCAACGTCAGCAGTGGGCCAGGCAAGACGAACGTGATCCCTGACTGCGTCGACATCGAGGTCGACATCCGCACGCTTCCCGGCGAGGGCGCGGCGGAGGTGCAAGCCCATCTCGACGCTGCGCTCGGTGACCTCGCCGCCCAGGTCGAGGTCGAGATCCTCATGAACGACCCGGCGAGCATCAGTGCCATCAACACGCCGCTGTGGGACAGCCTGCAGCGTGCAGTGGAGAAGCCGTTCCCGGCCGCTCGGCTCACGCCGCAGCTGATCGTCGGCTTCACCGACTCACGCGTGTACCGCCAGATGGGGGCGACTGCCTACGGCGCGGGGCTGATGAGCCCCTCGATCGACCCGGGCGAGTTCGGCCGCCGCTTCCACGGCAACGACGAGCGGGTAGACGTCGAATCGCTCGCGCTCACGACCGACCTCTGGCTCGCGGTCGCCCGGGACCTTCTCGGCTGAGCGCTCTAGGTTGAGCCCCATGAGCGATCGGGAGCGGTTCGTGCGACCGCCGAGTGCCGAGTCGATGGGGGAGGCGCCGGGACGAGGTCGTCTCGAGGGGCGCCGAGTGCTCGTCGTGGGGGGCGGTCAGCGCGTCGTCGACGCTGCGACGGACCCGATCGGGAACGGCCGCGCGATGTCGCTGCTGTTCGCCCGGGAAGGCGCGCATGTCGCGGTCGCCGACCGCAACGAGGACGCCGCGGACGAGACCGTCGCGCTCATCCTGAAGGAGGGTGGCCGCGCCTTCACGATCGAAGGCGACATCACCGACGAAGACCACGTCCGCCGGATCGTGCAGCAAGCGCGGGTCGGCCTCGGCGGCATCGACGGTCTCGTTCTCAACGTCGGCATCGGTGCGGGTGCCCTCGGGCTCGCAGGCGTGCACGTCGACGACTGGGACCTGACGCTCGCGACGAACTTGCGCGGCCCGATGCTCTGCTGCCGTGAGGCGCTGCCCGTGCTCGCGGAGGGATCGTCGATCGTCTTCATCTCGTCGATCGCGGGCATCACCTCCGGCTCGCGGCTTCCCGCGTACGACGCGTCGAAGGCCGCGCTCGGCGGGCTGATGCGGCACGTCGCGCGCGAGGGAGCAGCTCGCGGCATCAGGGCGAACATCGTCGCTCCAGGTCTCGTCGACACGCCTCTGGGTCGTCTTGCCACCGCGGGTCGCCCGTCGAGGGCGACGACCAATGTGCCGTTCGGCAGGCAGGCGACCGGGTGGGAGGTCGCCTACGCAGCGCTCTTCTTCATGTCGGACGAGAGCGTGTACATCACTGGCCAGACGCTCGCCGTCGACAGCGGCCTGACAGGCCTGTGAGGCAGAGCCTCAGCCGCCCGTGACGAGCTCGCTCGCGGGAACCACGCCCATCCGACCGGCTTGGTAGTCCTCGAGCGCCTGCAGGATCTCGGCGCGCGTATTCATGAGGAACGGGCCGTAGTGGGCGATCGGCTCGCGGATCGGGACGCCGCCGAGCAGCAGCACTTCGAAGCTCGGCGAGTCGTCGGGTTGTGACCCCGCGGCCCGAAGGGTGACGACGTTGCCCGCGCCGAACACGACGAGGTCGTGCGCGTCGATCGGCCGCCGCTCTGCTCCTGCGTAGCCGTGACCGCCGAGCACGTACGCCATCGCGTTGTAACCGTGGTTCCAACGAACCTCGAGCTCTGCATCGGGGCTGACCGTCGCGTGCGCGTACGTGATCGGTGTGTGGGTGACTCCTGGGCCGTCGTGACCGTCGAGGTCACCGGCGATCAGTCGCACGAGGGTGCCGCCATCTGGCGACGAGAGCAGCGTGAGCTTGTCGGCCGTGATCGCCTGATACCGAGGCGGCGACATCTTCAAGGCCGCGGGGAGGTTCACCCAGAGCTGCACGCCATGGGTCCGTCCCCCTGATCGCACGAACGCCTCGGTCGGCACCTCGTCGTGGAGGATGCCCGCCCCGGCGGTCATCCACTGCGTGTCGCCTTCACCGATGATCCCACCGCCGCCGTTGGAGTCGTGGTGCGACACGACGCCGTCGATGACGTAGGTGACGGTCTCGAAGCCGCGGTGCGGGTGCCACGGCGCGCCGACCGCCTCGTTCGGCGCGTACTCCACCGGTCCGAGCTGATCGAGCAAGAAGAACGGGTCCGCGAGGTGCGGGTCGATGTCTCCGGGGAACGGGCGCCACACCTCGAAGCCGGCGCCCTCGACGGCGTGGCGAGCGGGGACGATGCGATCGACCGCACGACGCGCCTCGCTGGGGACGGGAGCGGTGAGGCGAGGCAGCACGAGCGGGTTCTCGACAGTGACGGCGGGCATGGCGTGGGGAACATCGTTGACATCTCAACTATTCCGGTCCCGCCGGCTCGTCAGTAGCCTCGGCCGCGCATGCCGGAGCACGGGCACGACCAGGCACACGGTCATGGGCACGATGTCGACTGGGCCGCGATCGCCCCGTTCATGGTCGCCCGCCAGGCCCTCGAGGTGCCGGTGCTCCGCCAGCTGCTCGCGTGGTTGACCCTGAAGCCAGGAGCGGTCGTGGCGGACGTCGGGTGCGGCGTGGGCGGGATGGTCGAGCTGCTCGCCGAAGCGGTCGGCCCGACGGGGATGGTCTACGCGGTCGACGGCGAAGAGGCGATGCGCGCAGCGACGCGGTCACTCGCTGCGTCGTGCGGGGTGTCGGCGTGGGTGGACGTGCGCGCGGCCGACCTCGAGCGTGACGCGCTGCGCGACGTGCTCGGTCGAGAGGTCGATCTCGTGCACGCGAGCGCGGTCGTCCATCACCTTGCCGACGAGGTGAGCGGTCTGCGCCGCCTCGGCACCGCGCTGCGGCCGGGCGGGCGCATCGTCGTCATCGAGGGCGGGATGCCCAATCGCCACCTTCCCGCCGACTGCGGGATCGGCCGTCCCGGCCTCGAGGAGCGCATGCTCGCGGCGCAACAGGAGTGGTTCTGGAGCCACGTCCGGCCGCCGGGGCTGCAGGCGACCGCCGGCGCACCGACCGGCTGGAACGAGAAGCTCATCAGTGCCGGCTACGTCGACGTCACCGCTCGGTCGTTCCTGCTCGATCTCCCGGCGCCGTTGCCGGCCCGAGCACGCGAGACGGTGCGCGGCCACTTCGCCGAGCTTCGCCGGCGCTTCGGTGATCGCTTCGACCGGGAAGACATCGCGACCCTCGAGGTGTTGCTGGACGAGAGCGATCCTCGAGGCGTGCTCCATCGCTCGGACGTGTTCGTGCTCGGAGTGCGCACCGCATACGTCGGCAGGAAGGACAGCTGATGAGCGAGCAAGCGCAGTCCACGCATCGGGGACAGGTGAGGGTCGAGCCGAGCCACAAACGAGTCCGCGCCTTCCTCGGGGGTGACCTCGTGTTCGACACGACGCATGCGTCCCTCGTGTGGGAGGTGCCGTACTACCCCGCGTACTACATCCCGGTCGAAGATGTCGTGGCCGGTCTGGTCGCATCCGATACGACGAGTCATTCCCCGAGCCGCGGCGACGCGCAGCACTACACCGTGAAGACGTCGCGGACCGAAGCGGTCGACGCCGCGTGGCGCTACCCCGACAGCCCGCTCGAGCCCATCCGTGACCTCGTCCGCTTCGACTGGAAGGCGATGGACGCGTGGTTCGAGGAAGACGAAGAGGTCATCGTCCATCCGCGCGACCCGTACACCCGGGTCGACACACTCGCGAGCAGCCGGCACGTGCGCGTGCTGATCGACGGTGAGGTGATCGCCGACTCGCATCGGCCCGTCCTCCTCTTCGAGACCGGGCTGCCGGTGCGCTACTACCTGCCCCAGACCGACGTGCGCGCCGAGCTGCTCACACCGACGGACCGCTCGACGCAGTGCCCCTACAAGGGCACGGCCAGGTACTGGTCGGTGACTGCGGGCGACACCGTGCATCCCGACATCGCATGGTCGTACCCCACGCCGCTCCCGGAGAGCATCAAGGTCGCCGGGCTCGTGTCCTTCTACAACGAACATGTCGACATCGAGGTCGACGGAGTGTTGCAGGAGCGCCCCCGCACGAAGTTCAGCTGACAAGACGCTGACCTGGGAGGGGCCCGCGTTAGCGTCGCGTCGTGGCCCATGCCCGCGCGGACGCTGAGGTCTGACGCGAGTGGCGATCGACGAAGCCGCGCGGTCGGGTCAGCAGCCGTCCGGTGCGCAGGAGAGCCATGGCTTCCTCGCGATCCCGGACGTCAAGGCGTGGCGGTCGATCTACGCCTCACGAGGAGACGAGCCTCGGCATCGTCGGGCGGCCGACGCCGTGCTCTTCCTCGTCGCGGCGGTGGGGCTGCTCATCGCGAGCCTCGTCGCGAACAGCGTGGAGGCCGGCGAGACGACAGCAGTGTCCGCGGTCCAAGATCTCCTCGACTGGCTGAACCCGATCTGGCGAGTGGCGTATGTGCTCGTCGCGGTGCTCTCGCTCGCCCTGATCCTCGTCGCGTTCGCCACGAAGCGCCGCGCGCTCGGCTTCATGCTCCTCGTCGCCGTCGGGCTCGTGATCGGAGTCGCAGAGCTCGTCGGCCACCTCGTGAACGACGGGTGGGTGGGCCTGAAGCCGGTCATGTCGGCGGGGGAGCCGACCTTCCCCCCGATGCGGATCGCGATCTGCTCGGCGGTCATCGTCGCGGCGCGTCCGGACCTGTCGCGGCCAATGCGTCGCTTCTGCATCGGCGTCCTGGCCGTCGCGTCGCTCAGCGCCGTCGTGCTCGGCGAGAGCTCGCTCTCCGGAGCCCTCGCGGCTGCGTCGGTCGGTGTTCTGGTGACCGCGTTCATCTACCTGGTGATCGGCTCCCATGCAGGCTTCCCTCCCGAAGGCCGCGTGCGTGCGAGCCTCGCCGAGCTCGGCCTCGCCGTCGGAGACCTCGAGCCCACCGACGAGCAGATCGCCGGCGTCGCGACGTATGCGACCACCGACACGGCAGGGCGAGCGTTGCTCGTGAAGGTCTATGGACGCGATGCGCGAGACGCGCAGCTCGTCGCTCGGCTCTGGCGGATGATGTGGTACCGGGACTCGGGACCACAGATGGCGGCGAGCCGGCTCCGCCAGGTGGAGCACGAGGCGCTGTGCACGCTGGCCGCAGAGCGCGCTGGCGCGAACGTCCAGGACGTCGTCGCAGTCGGCGGAGTGAGCAGCGGCGATGCCGTGATCGTGCTCGCGCGGGCCGTGGGGCCGACGTTCGCAGAGGCGCGTGGCGACGTGCTCACCGACGAAGTGCTCGAGGATGCGTGGATCTCGCTCTCCCGACTCCACAGCGCACGGTTGGCGAACGGTCGCCTCGAGCTGGGCGACCTGATCGTGAGCGACGGGCGCGTCGTCCTGGCCGATCTGTCGAGCGCGGGGCTCGCAGCTCCCGACAAGGACCTCGCGGTCGACGTTGCCGAGCTGCTCGTCGCGACTGCTGTCCTCGTCGGTCCGGACCGTGCGCTCACCGCAGCGCGCGCCGCGATCGGCGACGAAC